>NZ_CP109994.1:901064-1201418 GCF_025947065.1 Flavobacterium sp. N1736 | reverse complement strand
CCATGATGCTAATTTGGTTTGATCCAGACCAACAAAAGTACTGCCGCTTAATTCAGCCGCTACATGTTGTAATTGTGATGGATTAAAGCCAATATGATAGACTACTCCCATTTTTAATCAGATAAAAGGGGTTGATCTAATAAAGCTCTTCCTATCCAGGTTTGTAAAATATCTGTAGTAGGAGCCATTACGTGTGCTGCTCTTGCATCCCTCAATAGCATTGCTAAAGCAGAGTTATTACTATACCCTATACCACCAGCTATTGTCATGGCTTCGTTTGCAAGATCGACCGCGCATGTGGCAGCCGCCACTTTTGCTGAAAGTATGTAAGGAAGCGATGATGGATCATTTTTATCACCAAGTAAAGCCGCATTATAAATAAGTGCTCTGGTGCTTTCAAGCTTTTGCCACATGCCACCAAGTTTATGCTGAATTATTGATAAATGAGATAAATTGGCACCGCTGTGTGAGTAAGTTCTTTTGGCTATCGAATTTTTTGCTTCCCTGAAAGCGGCATCAGCAACGCCCAGGTAAGTCCCCGCCATTGCCATTAAAAAATATGGAGCTACAACATTAAACACATACCATAACTGATCTCCTTCTTCGCCAAGAATATGCTGTCTGTTGAGTTTTATATTTTCAAGATTAACCGGACGCGAAGAATTTCCGCGCATTCCCATGCCGTCCCATTCTTTTCCCCATTCCATTCCCTGAGTGCCTTCATCAAGCAATATACAGGAGAATTGATCCGCATTATGTGTTCCGCTGGCAAGAGTAGATATTACGTAAGAATCGGCATGAGAGCCATTTGTAACAAAAGTTTTAGCACCGTTAATCGTTATTTCATCGCCTGAAATGCTTAATGCCGTTTGAGGAAAATAGAAATGAGAACCAGTACCGGGTTCACTTAGGGCAAGTGTTGTAATGTGCTCGCCATTTGCGATAGGTTCCAGATAATTTTTTTTCTGCCAGGTGGTAGCTTTAGCAGCAATAACCGCTGAACCAACACAGTGCATTCCAAAGCAAAGTCCGGCAGAAGAATAGGCACGACCAAGTTCTTCACTGATTTTAACCATTGCATACATACCTAATCCATATCCCCGCTTTCTTTAGGCACCAAAAGACCTGTAAGTTTAGAATCTTTTAAAGCCTGCATAGTATCACTTACCCAGCGTCCTTCTTTATCAGCAATCGGTCCCTCCTTAATAGTCACATCACGCGCAATAGCCGCTGCTTTTTTTAATAATTCTTCCATATATTTCGATACCTGAGGATCCTGTATAATAATTCAATATGATTACCAAATTACTATAAATATAAAGAATGTAACGTGAATTAGCAAAATAATTAATATACCTTTGTAAATATTTAAACAAGAATATGACAATATTTATAATTGATGACGATAAGGATGATAGAGAACTTTTTCAGGAAGGCATAGAATCACTTGATTTGGAACTTACTTATATGGAGGCAAAAAATGGAGTCGATGCACTTGAAAAGCTTAATGCTCTTGAACTGCGACAAATACCTGATCTTATTTTTCTTGATTTAAATATGCCAATTATGACTGGTGAAGAGTTTTTGACAGAGGTTAAAAACAATGCTAAATTTAAAAACATTCCCGTTATTATTTACTCTACAGCGCCTCAGGTAGAGAAATCACCCATTCTTAAAAAGGCAGATAAAATTATGACCAAACAGAGCTCGTTTAAGAACTTATGCTCAGAACTGGAAATTGCTATTAAAAGCTATCTATAACTGCTGTTTTTTTGATTAATTATGCTTTAGCTCCATTCCGGAAACTGGGTTTTATTTAAATCCAATTTTTCAATCGCGCTCATATCTGCATGATCGAGTTTGAAATCAAATATATTCAGGTTTTCTACAATGTGTGCTTTTTGGGAAGATCTTGGAATGGCAACAATACCACGCTGATAATGCCATCTCAAATTTACCTGAGCAGTGGTCTTGCCGTACTTTTTGGCAATCGCAACAAATACTTCATTTGTAAAAAGTCCGTTGCGGCCTTCTGCAAAAGGAGCCCACGCTTCCATTTGGATATTATGCTGTTTTAGCACATTATAAGCATTGTTTTGCTGAAAATAAGCATGTGTTTCAATCTGGTTTACAGCAGGTTTTACCTGCGCATAAGACAAAAGTTCAGCCATCTGGTCCGGATCGAAGTTGCTTATGCCTATAGCTCTGATTTTTCCTGCCTTGTAAAGTTCTTCCATTGCTTTCCACGATCCTTTTACATCACCTCTTGGACGGTGTATTAAATACAAATCAAGATATTCAAGTCCCAATTTTGTTAGTGTCTCTTCAAAACCTTTTTTGGCATTTTCATAACCGGCATCATCAACCCATAATTTTGAAGTAACAAAAAGTTCTTTTCTGTTCACTCCGCTTTGTTTTATTCCTCTGCCAACCGCTTCTTCATTTCCGTACACTTTTGCGGTGTCAATAAGGCGGTAGCCTACTGATATTGCATCGGCTACAGATTTTTGACATACTTCACCGTTAAGTCCGTAAGTTCCAAACCCAAGCATGGGCATTTTTATACCGTTATTTAGCTTAACATTTGTAATTTCTGCAGCATCAGTATTGATTATTGTATTGCCAAATAAGTTGGGCATACCAAACAGCCCTAAGTAAATTCCGGCGGCGGCACTGCCTTTTAAAAATCTGCGTCGGTTTTGGTTTTGAGAATCCATATTGTTGGTTTATTAGTTAGTATCAGGTAATAAAAGTATATATTATATTTTAATTTCACTATCCATGACGCTACTTTTGGACTGCTATTGCTTAGCCAATTCAGTTTCGGTATGCAGTGCACAAATCCAATTGTTGTTTTCTTTTATCCATGTAGAAGTGCAGGCGCATTTCACAGGAGCTTTTTGTTTATCGTCTATTATTCCTAATTCTATCGTGTATGCTATTACGGCAGAATTTTCGGCAAGTAATTGCGTTTCAATATCAGAAAAATTCAAAACTTTTATTTTATCGCCACCTCCGGATTCAAACATCTTTTTAAAATTGGCTTCATCTACACTTTGTACACCGTTTTTTCCGGCAACGATACAAGGAAAATGGGTGAGATTTTTTACCGCTTCATAATCATGATTTTCCATTCCCTGCCAATATTTTTTTTCCAGTTCAATAATTTGCGTTTCCATAATCATCTTTTTATTAGTTAAACAGTACTACTAATTTCAAACTATTTTTAAGATGTATGCGCATTTTTAACATCAATTTAATGAAAACAGATTAAACCAACCCGTTCATCTCTAAAATATTAAAGTCTTAATTGTTTAAATTCTGTATAATTTTTTTTTCATATTTTTTATCAATACCATCTTTAAAGTGCAAAAAATATAGACAAAATACATCTACAAGATTATTGTGTACCCAAAATCGTACTTTTTTTATCCTTATGTAAATTCTTATTAATCAACTTTGCAGTATCTCTTGATATCGATTTTTAGAATTTGATAAAGTTCTCTCTTTCAGTATCAAATGAGATAAAGACTATCTATTATTTTACTAACCATTATTAATTATTAACCTTAAAATTTTACAAATGAAAAAATTCCTAAAATTAACAAGCTTGCTATTTATTGCAGCTTTAGTGTTTAATTCCTGCGAAAAGGAACAAGATTTAAACGAGCCACAAGCCGTTAACAAAGAAGCGTTAGAAAACGCAGACAAAGACGTGCCGCAAAACACGAACAAAGCCACCGCAGCAGCTGCCGCGTTAGGCAGTGCCGGAGCCAGAACCATCACATTGCAAACAAATACACTATCATGCCCCGGTGGTTTGTGTACATCGTATGGTGTTTGGTCTGAGGGTGTTTACACGGTTTGGTTTCAGATGAAATTTAATTCAGGATTTTACTGGAGCAGAGGCGGTAAATGCGGCTACGGTATATTAATTGGAGATCAAAATACTGGTGGCGATCCGGGATGGGATGGTAACGGCGGAAGTGCCAGATTTATGTGGTATTGCCCAAATGGATCAAACTCTGCCAAAGGAAGCGGCGCTTATCTGCAGCCTTACGTTTATTATAGAGATCAGCCGGGACAATTTGGTAATGATTTTGGAAAAAAATATTACATACAAGAAGGCGTGACATACAACTGTCAAATATCTGTTAAGTTAAATACCGGATCAAGCACAAACGGTTATGTAAAATATTATGTAAACGGAACCGAGTTATTAAATCAAACAATTCGCTGGGTGACAAACGATGCTAAACGAAATGTAAATGCTGTAAGTCTTCATACCTTCCGTGGTGGCAGTCAGGAATATTGGAAAGCTCCGGTAACAAGTTCTATTTATTATCCTAGTGCATCCTGGGATGCAAAATAGTATTTGCATTTACTGTAAAAATCTATCTGATATTTTATAATAGATAGAAAATGAACATAAAATATAAAATCCCATTTCGAATTGAAATGGGATTTTTTTATGCCTTTTTATAAATAAAACCACAATAATCTTAATGCATAAAAAATCATGCAAATAAAAATTTCTGCTGATTATTCTTAACAAAAAAAGTTTATTTTAGCACAGCATTTATTTCTTTTTACAGGAGAAAAAATAAATTGCATGACAACATAAATACCACAATTTAATCCCTAAATAGAAATATGAAAAAAATTACCATTGTCTTTATTTTGATTGCCTCAATTGCCCAAGCACAAACATTTACTGTTGATAATACTTTTAACCCTTCTGATTTAGGAGTTTATAGTCAGAATATTGGAAAGTGGGGTATCATTTTAGATAATGGAAAAATACTTACTTCAAAAGATGATACCGAAGGTGTTTACAGGCTAAACAGCGATGGCAGTACAGACAACTCTTTTACTAAAACTCCGGGACCGTTGTCGAGTGCCAAACTATTTTTTGCCAATAAAACAAACGGAAATTATATTCTACCAATAAATGTTGATGCTCCTTCCAGCAGCACCATTTTAAAAAGTTATAATTCAAATGGCAGTTTAAACGCCACATTTATTCCTCCGGTGTTTATATATAATAGTGGTTATGCCAGATTAAACAAAATTTACTTTTTAAGTGACGGAAAAATTTTGGTCTTTGGTGCCTTTAATACTGTCAACGGTATATCATCTTCAAATATCGTCAGGCTTAATACAAATGGTTCAGTAGACACTACTTTTAATATCGGTACAGGGTTTTCTTCAGAAACAACTGCTTTTGCCTTACAACCTGATGGCAAATATATTGTTGGCGGAAATTACTCTTCTTACAATGGCGTTTCAAAAGAAAAAATGGCACGATTAAATCCTGATGGTTCGTTAGACATAAGTTTTAATATCAAAACCGTTTATAGCGCTTCGGGCAACATAACAGGTTTTGTAAACTCCGGTCCTATTAACGATATTGCGGTACAGCCTGATAAAAAAATATTAATAGCAGGTGGGAGTTTGTATCTAAATGGAAATGTAAGCAGAAAATCTATTGTAAGGTTCAATGCTGACGGAACTACAGATCCTACTTTTCTATTGACTTACAACACTGATTATTACCCTGTTAAAATGATATATGATACCGATGGAAGTATTTATTTTCGTGTTGAAGGAAAGATCAAAAAATGTGACAATACCGGTAAAATCAGTACAACGTTTATTGATCAAAATATAAATGGTGATGTAGATGGCGACATAAACCTGCAAAATAATAAAATGATTGTTGCAGGAAATTACAAAAATGCTTCAGGAATAACAAGGTCCGGTTACCACAGGTTAAATGCGAATGGTGGCATAGATGTAACTTTTAATCCAAGTTACGGTCCTAATGTTTTATATCACAGCTCTGCAAATGATGATCTTACTTTAGATATTTTACCCGATAGTAAAATCTTGTTCTATGATAACAGTTCTTATCTTTTTACAACATACAACGACAAACCTGTTAAAAGTATTATCAGATTAACCGAAAACGGAGAGCTCGATAACAGCTTTACAATTGATCCGTTACTTAATAGTTCGATGATTTATAAAAATTCATTAGAAACAAAAAAGAATTTTGACGGGAAGATATATTTAAGACTAAAAAGCAATTTAAAAGGAAATTATATCGTACGATTAAATGCTGACGGCTCAATGGATAAAAATTTTAATTTTACAGCCAACACTTTTGGTTTTAAGGTTAAAGAGGATCGCAAAATTATTAGTTTTGGTGACTCTGATGTTTATAAAGACGGAACTAAATATAAAGTAGTTCAGTTTAATGCTGATGGCACTGTTGATCCTACTTTTATATCTCCCTCTTTTATTAAAACTCCATCAGATCTCAAAATACTGGATGATAATAAAATAGCGATCAGTTTTGCATTTCCAAATAATACGGGCAGTTATAATATCGGCAAAATAGTTATATTAAATACAGATGGTTCTATTAATTACGAATTTGAGACACCATTTCCTATATCAAAATTAAAAATCTTAAAAGGCGGAAAAGCATTATTGACCTCCAATGAAAATTATTTATTTAAATATGATATTACGAATGGTACAATGGACTCCAATTTCAAACCATTTCTTTTGCCATTAGGTAATTATATATTTCTTTCAAATGACAGAATAGTTTATAATAGCGGGCAAACTGATAAAAATAACTTCAACGGATCAATTTTTAACGTTATTGATTACAACGGCGTTAAAACAGGCAGTTTTACAATTCCGTCAACAGGCAAAGCTTATGCCGCGCAAAGCTGTGAAAATATTTTGATTTGGGGATTGTTTAACACGATTAACGAAACCAATAAAAATAATATCTGCAGAGTATCCGTTCTGGGATTAATAACCGTTCCTGCGCCAACAGGGCAACAAAATCAGCCATTTTCTACGGGCAAAACTCTGGCTGATTTAGCAGTAAATGGTCAAAACATTATATGGTACAGTTCTCAAAATGCATGTGTAAATAGCGGTATTACCAGTAAAATTACCGTTGCTTTACCAGACACTTTAACGGGCAATACTTTACTAATTGACGGAGCAACCTATTATGCATCACAAACCATTAATGGCATAGAAAGCAATTACAGATTACCAATAACCGTTAACACGTCTACTTTAGGCGTAGATGAAGTAGCATTGAATACAATAAAAATATATCCAAATCCGATAAAAGATAAAATAACGGTATCAAACACAGCAAACATCGAAAAAATTGAATTATATAATTTAATCGGACAAAAGATTTTTGAAAATAGTTTTCTGTCAAATGAAATCAATATCGATTTAACCAATTATAAAACAGGCGTTTATTTATTAAAAATATTTTCTGAAGGAAAAGTGTATGTCAACAAAGTAATTAAGGAATAAAGAAACCTGAAAGCTTACAGTTAAGATTTCAATAAAAACAGAGGCTGCTTCACAATTGCGAAGCAGCCTCTTATATTTTGTAAAGAACGCTCTAATTCAACCTATATATAAATAGTTAACGTTCTAATATAAATAATTCAGTGCTGTAACATCGTTAGCATTAAAAGCTCCTGTTTCGCTTGAACTGAAACATGCTCTCATGTACGAAGTTGAGTCATATCCTGAAGGTGTTCCCGGAATTAGGATTGCTCCTACGCCAGCAGTTCCTTCATTTGAATTTTGTCCACAGCTTTGACGGCTAAACCAGTCTGTATGGCGTAAACCAATACAGTGACCTATTTCGTGTGCAGATACGTGCGCATTTACACCTGTTGAATAAGTATCTAATCCTGAGTATAAAGTAACTGAATTATAAGGCGCCCCTCCAGAAGGAAAACCTGCTACTCCACCCGCAGATCCGGTTTGTCTCCGGACAACAATATTTGCGCCAGAAGTACTGGAACTAAAAGTTAGTGTAAAATTAATAGACAATCCTAAATTGTTATATCTATTAATTGCCGCCTGCAATCCTGCACGCATATTTGTACTTAGAGCAGTTGTACCAGTTCCTGATAATCCAACAACTTTAATTGTTCTTGGAGCAGATACTAAATTAGTAGTACGATATTGTTCTGTAGTAATACCACCGTGAAGATCCATTTTGTTTAATTGATCCTGAGTCACGATAATATCACCTTCTATCAGGAACGCATCCTCTGTCGTACCATCTAAATTAGTATTCTTAATCACCTGAACATCATTAGTATTTAATGAAAGTGATCTAAGTTTATTTAACACCTCTGGTGTTACTTTAAGAGATTCCTGACTTGTTTGTACTGCCTCATCTTTGTTACAAGAAAAAAGCGTTAGCGCTATAAATGACAAGGCTAAGATTGATTTAATTTTTTTCATAATAAATTCTTTGGTTTGTTAAATAAGTTGATAAATAGGGGTTCTTTCACAAAATATTGTAATATTTGTTATCAAATTTATATAAATTTTAATCTTAAAATACTTATAAAATTATAATTTAACAAAATTAACACTTTTTGTTAAATTATTTTATTCGCAATTTTTCGTAATACTTATCTGATTATTACGGCAAGCCCAGTAAAATCAATAATTGAATAAAAATGAGCTTGTTAGGAATAAAATAATATTTCGAAATTTTATTTTGTTTCGCCTGTGTTAAAAAATGATTTTACAATTTCGTTCATCATTTAAAACATAAAAAGAGCTGCAAAAGACATAATTAGTCCTACAGAAATGGAAGATTTCGGCTCAAATAAAAAATCATAAAATTTTTACAAATAATTTAATAACTTTGATTACCTACAAGCGATAAATATTTCAAACAGAAATCATTAAGTATAAAATTCATTTTTGATTTTATCTGAAATAAGAAGTGATAAACAGCTGCAATTGCCCTAACATCAACCGTAAATGAAGAAACAAATTACTTTTCTCTTTTTTATGATAACCACAATCAGTTTCTCACAAAGCGCTGAAAAATGGAACCAATACATACAAAAAGAAAACGAAAGAAAATTTGAGAAATACTATCTTACCTCTTTAGAAAACGCACATCGCAACAAATATAAAGTTGTAAAAAAACTGGACAGTACTTTTTGTATTGTCGAAAATGCAAGCGTAAAATTTAATAAATCTTCGCAACAAAATATTTCCGTTAATGATTTATGGAAATTACCATCTAATTTTTCAAATCATACCGAAGACAAACCGTATATAATCGCAACTGACAGCCTCAAAATACTACTTACTGACTTAAAATCAATCAGCATTTCTTATATTAAAATACTGGATAATCATCTTGTAATGATAAAAACTGACTCCAAAAAAATTATTGAAATTATAGCTTTGAGCAGTGTAACTTCTGTTTCGCAGGAATCGATGCAGCCAAAAGGTGAATCTAAAATAACAGATCAAAATTTTAGCATCAATGCTATCAATAAAGCCAATGCTAATTTTCCACTTTTAACAGGCGAAAACCAAGTTATATCGATCAAAGATGATTTTTTTGATGTCAATGATATTGATTTATTAAATAAACACATTCCTTCTCAAAAAGAATCGGCAATTGTTTCAACCCACGCAACCGCTATGGCGACAATCGTTTCCGGATTAGGAAATAGTTCTGCATTAGGAAAAGGAGTTGTTCCAAAAGCTAAAATACAATCGTCGGATTTTTTGAGTATTTATCCTGATGAAACAGCAACTTTACAAGGTGCCGTTACTCAAAATCATTCTTACGGCACAGAGATTGAGAATTTTTACGGTTCGCTCGCCAATGCTTATGACGCTCAATTATTCTCAAATCCTGATTTAACACACTGTTTTTCCTCAGGCAATAGTGGACTTTTAGGTTATAAAACTATTACCGGAAATTTCAAGCAATCTAAAAATAGTATCGCAGTGGGCTGTATTGACCAAAACGAAGTAATTATGCCTTTTTCGTCAAAAGGTCCGGCTTACGACGGACGAATAAAACCGGAGTTGGTAGCTTTTAGCACGCAAGGAACATCAAATTCTACAGCATTAGCCACAGGAATTATTACACTCATGAAACAACATTATAAAACCATAAACAATAGTTTATTAAATAATGCGCTGACAAAAGCAATTTTAATTAATAGTGCCAAAGATTTGGGTAATACAGGTCCTGATTTTACCTATGGTTATGGAAATATCAATGCCAATAAATGCCTGAAAACGATCAGCGAAAACAGATTTATATCCGGTAATGTGACATCTGGTCAGACAAATTCGCACAACATTATACTTCCTGTAAATGCAAAAAAGGTAAAAATTACATTAGTCTGGAACGATTTGCCCGCTGCAATCAACAGTAATATAAGTTTGGTAAACGATTTAGATCTGGAAGTTATTTCAACTGACAACACCACTTTTTTACCCTGGATTCTTAATCCTGATGCGCCTGAGCAGCAAGCTGTAAGAGGAAAAGATAAAATTAATACTATAGAGCAGGTTACTGTCGAAAATCCGGCATCAGGATCTTATACGATCAATATTATAGGTTCATACGTTTCAAATGCGTCTCAGGAATACAGCATTGTTTACGAATATGAATTGCAAAATCAATTTGAATGGAATTATCCTGTTAGCAATGATAATTTCCCTTATGATGGTAAAACTATTTCTCCTTTTAAATGGAATGCTACATTTTCCGACACTTCCGGACAATTGTCTATTAGTTACAATAATGGGCAAACCTGGGAAATTATCGCAAATAATATAAATCTCGATAATGAACAATTTACATATACGCCTTCAGAACAAAAATTTTCGAAAGCAAAATTAAAAATGACGATTGATAATACTGATTATATCTCTGACAGTTTTACGATTTCGTACGATTTAAATATCAATACAAGTTTAGTTTGTGATGGCACAACAGAAATTAATTGGGACAAACCTGCCGATGTTGCTTCATTTAATATTTATCAACTTTCAGGAGATCATTTAGAATTTAAAGAACAAACAACAAACGCTACTTATGTTTACACTGATGGAAAAATTTATACCGTAATTCCTGTATTTGACAATAGCGAAGGAATAAAAAGTGAATCGACATTACAATATGCCCAAAACTCAAATTGTTATTTTGAGCTTGCTTTCGCAGAAGTGTATGAAGAAAATAAAATAAAGATTGATGCCAGCCTTTTTAGCTTATACAACATCAAAACAATTGAGTTGGTAAAAATAATTGATACTAATGAAAGTGTTATTAGCACCATAAATGAGATCGATTCAAAAACATTCTCTTTTTTAGATACTTCCCCAATAAAAGGCAGCAATAGATATAAAATAAATATAATTTTAGAAAACAATAATGTAGTCAGTTCCTCCATTCTTGACACACATTACTTGGGCGATGTTTTGTATTTTGTGCACCCAACATTATTAGGTAAAAATGAAGAATTAAATATTGAAACGCAAAAAGAGCAAAGTGCTACTTTCTATTTGTACAATATTAACGGGCAAAATACGATTACTTCTCCGTTACTTTCTAAAACCAATAACATCAATTTAAAAAATACTTCCTCAGGAATTTATATCTATAAGATAATTACCAGCTCAGGCGAAATTCAAACAGGAAAAATTGCCGTTTTTTAAGCTATTTTATTTTTAGTACTTCATCAGAGGCATTTGTACAGCTTTCAGCTCAAAATAATTGGAATTCTGATACACTATATTGAATTAATGTAACATGTTACATTTAAAAACCAATAGCTTCGCCATCAAAACTATACTGTTAAACCGAAAAACGCTATGCACCGAAATCCAAGGCTTTTACAAAACATAATTGACACAATTCCCATACCTGTTGGGGTCTATGTAGGAAATAATCTTAAAATTGAATTAGCCAACGCTGCCATGATCAAAGCCTGGGGAAAGGGAGATGATGTAATTGGAAAAACTTATCTTGAGATTGTTCCTGAAATTGAAAAACAGCAAATTTTAGATCAGGCATTAACTGTGCTTAAAACCGGAATTGCCTATCATGCCAAAGCCAGAAAAGTAGATTTGGTAATAGAAGAAATCATGACAGAACATTATTTTAATTATTGCTTTATCCCTCTTTTTGATGACGATGGAAATGTATATGGCGTACTTAATACCGGCACAGATATAACCGATCTGCAATTGGCAAAAGAAGAAGTACAAAACGCGAACGAAAGACTAAACATGGCTATCGATAATTCTGATATAGGCAGTTATGAAATAGACCTTGCGACAAAAAAGATCAAAACTTCGGGAAATTTCAATACAATCTGCTCGATTGCGAGCGAAGTAACCAATGAAGGTTTAATTGCAAAACTTCATCCTGATGATATGCCTGCACGTGAAAAAGCACACCTTGAAGCCGAAACAAGCGGAAAAATATGTTATGAGGCACGAATTATAAATGATGACCAGGTAGCGCGATGGACCAGAATTAGCGGCAAGATTATCAATGATAAAGATGGAAATCCAAAAACTATAATAGGAATTATTCAGGATATTCATGAACAGAGAGAATTTGAAGAAGAATTAAAAAAACAAGTTGCCAGCCGTACAGACGATTTAACACGCTCTAACAATGATCTTATGCATTTTGCCAGTGTCGTAAGTCATGACCTTAGAGAACCATTACGAAAAGTGAAAATTTTTAATAGCCTTTTAAGAAATGATATAGAAAGTCATGTAGACGAAAAATCTAAAAAATACCTTAACAAAGTCAGTCAGTCCGCTCAAAGAATGGAAAATATTATAGAAGGAATTTTGAGTTATTCGACATTAGATAAAACGTCTCAGCATACAGAAATCATAGATCTCAATGAAGTTATCGAAAATATAAAAATAGATCTGGAACTGATCATAAAAGAAAAAAATGCCATTTTAGTTACCTGTGATCTTCCGGAAATAGAAGGCGCACCAATTTTAATCAGCCAGCTTTTCTATAACCTCATACAAAACGCCCTTAAATTCTCAAAAGCAAACCAGCCGCCAAGAGTTATTATAACCAGCGCTCTTACAAAAGTTGATGGTTACGATTGGGTGCAAATTACCATCAAGGATAATGGTATTGGACTCGATGCCGAATTTGCCGAAAAAATATTCACTGCCTTTGAAAGGCTCCATTCTAAAGATGAATACGAAGGCAATGGACTTGGGCTTGCGCTATGCCGAAAAATAGCAAAAAGACATAATGGAAAAATCACGGCAAAAGGAGAAAAAGACAATGGGGCAGAATTTACAGTTACGCTTCCTTTAAAACAAGCAGTAGATACTATATAAAACTATATAGTGCCAGCGCAGATTAATTAGCTATATTTATAAAAAAAAATGAACAAAACCGGCCCAATAATTATAATAGAAGACGACCTGGATGATCAGGAACTTTTAAATGATGTGTTTTTATCACTGAATTATTCTAATGAAATAGTCTTTTTTTCAGATGGAGAACAAGCGCTGCAATATCTGACAGATACTCTTATTGAGCCTTTTATAATATTCTCTGATATAAATATGCCACGCCTTAGCGGCATGGAATTGAGAAATAAAATCCATGAAAATGAAGATCTTAGAATTAAATCAATTCCATATTTATTTTTCTCAACAAGTGCAGAACAATCTTATATAATTGATGCTTATTCAAAATCTATTCAGGGATTTTTTGTAAAACCATCTGATTATGAAGAAATTAAATCTACTATACATGTAATAGTCGAATATTGGTTAAAGTGCGTATCTCCAAACTACGTGAAATAAAAATTTTCATCTGCTTTTATCAATAATTTTATTAATTACCGCATTTATTTTTCAGGGGATAATTTTCTTTATAAGTAAACTCTTATTTTAAATATAGTGTTACTTAAAATTCCCCTGTACAATAAAAATTATCTGTAAAAAGTAATTTACAACCACCGAATAATTAATACTAAATATTTTATAATACACCTAAAACGCAGTTTTATGGTAGTGTTTAGTGTTAAAACAAAACCATTAATATATTTATTTACTACATTTACTATTCAACTCATTTACTCCTAAACAGTAAATTCTGCATTGAATCTATATAGATCTGCCCATTCAAATCTACATTTATTCTTCCTGTCTTTTTTTTATGAATGGTTCAAACCGAGAATATTTCGGGTTTGGGATTGTCTGTTTTCAGAACCTCACTTCGCATTTAAACCTATTTCCTGACCAATCGGGCTGGAAACTATTTTACAGAACTCCCCTGCATCTATCTGTACAGATTTTGCGCGCCATAAATTTTGTATATCCCTTCATTAGAATTCAATCTGTTTAAAAACCATTTAACGGTTTCATTGTCCGTTTCACCATTCTATTTGCCTGTTTCACTGATTATCGGTATAAAAATTCTATATCATGAAAATACCTTTGCTCCGAAATCAAGATAAATATTCATTAAAAACTAAAAAAAATGAAAACAATTAAACTAGGCAAACGCAGTCTTACCACGATCTTCGCAGTAGGAGCATTAATTGTGACAACCGCTACAGGTTTTGCACAAAAAAAACAAACAACAGACAAAAATCCGGAAGCAATTCGTCCATTCGAATACCATGCTACTCAGGCACAGCTGGATAACCTGAAACAGCGTATAGCTGCTACAAACTGGCCGGAGAAAGAAACCGTTCAGGACGCATCACAAGGTGTTCAGCTCGAAACAATGAAAGCACTCGCAAAATATTGGGCAAACACTTATGATTGGCGTAAGATTGAGAAAAAAATAAATGCTTATCCAAACTTTATCACAAACATTGACGGTCTTGATATTCATTTTATTCAGGTAAAATCAAAACACAAAAATGCACTGCCACTTATAATCACTCACGGATGGCCAGGATCAATCATTGAACAAATGAAAATTATTGACCCGCTTACCAACCCAACTGCTTATGGCGGAAAAGCAGAAGATGCTTTTGATGTTATAATTCCATCAATGCCAGGATACGGCTTTTCCGGAAAACCAACAGAAAAAGGATGGGGACCGGAACATATTGCAAAAGCCTGGGATATTTTAATGAAACGACTTGGTTATACCAATTATGTTGCACAAGGCGGAGATTGGGGAGCGATCGTAGTTGATCAGCAAGGTTTACAAACACCACAAGGGCTTATGGCTATCCATACCAATATGGCTGGCGTAATTCCTGAAGATATTAATGGTTTGGCATTTTCAGGCGCACCGGCACCGGCTAGTCTTTCTGCCGAAGAAAAAATTACTTACGACCGTGTACAAACCGTATATCAAAAAGGAATTGCATACGGATTTCAATTAGGGCTTCGTCCTCAGACTATGTACGGAATTGCTGACTCGCCTGTAGGTCTTGCAGCTTATTTTCTTGATCACGATGCACGCAGCTACGCCTTAATCTCACGTGTTTTTCAGGGACAAACAGAAGGTCTTACCAAAGATGATATTCTTGATAATATCACCCTTACATGGTTAACTAATACAGGAATTTCTGGAGCACGTCTTTATTGGGAATATTGGGGAAAAGGCTATTTTACTGTTAAAGGTGTAAAAATACCGGTTGCCGTAAGTACTTTCCCGGACGAATTATATCCGGCACCAAAATCATGGGCAGAGAAAGCATATCCGGCACTTATTTATTACAATAAAGCCGAAAAAGGAGGTCACTTTGCCGCTTGGGAACAGCCAAAAATTTTCACTGAAGAAATGAGAGCAGCCTTTAAATCACTGCGCAAATAACAGAATAAAGTCCAGTCAGCCGGCAATATGTCGGCTGATACGGACCTTTTTCTATTCCATTCATCTAATACTTTATTACAATGGAAAATAGTGCAATCCGCCCTTTTCGGTTTCAGGCATTTCAGGCAGACCTTGAAGATTTGAAACGCCGAATTTCTGCAACAAGATTTCCGGAAAAGGAAACAGTCTCTGATAACTCTCAGGGAGTGCCGCTGCAAACCATTAAAATGCTGGCTGATTATTGGCAAAATGAGTATGATTGGCGTAAGGCTGAAACAAAACTGAATTCACATCCGCAATTTTTAACAGAAATTGACGGGCTTGATATTCACTATATCCACGTTAAATCAAAACATGAAAACGCATTGCCTTTATTAATTACGCATGGATGGCCCGCCACAATAATGCATAATCTCGAAATAATTGGTCCGCTTACTGATCCCACCGCTTATGGAGGCACCGCTCAGGATGCTTTTGATCTGGTTATTCCGTCGCTTCCGGGTTTTGGTTTTTCAGCAAAACCAGATTCTCAGGGATGGGGACCTGACCGTATCGGACGAGCATGGATAACGTTAATGAAACGACTTGGATATCAAAAGTTTCTTGCACAAGGAGGCGATTGGGGCGCAATTATTACCGAGATAATGGCTGCGGATTTTCCTGAAAATATTTTGGGAATACATACCAACATGCCAAATGCCGTTCCACCCGAAATTGATGCTGCCGCCTTTACAAGTTCGCCGCCTGATTTAGATCTTACAATTGAAGAAAAAGAAGCTTTTGAGAGATTGAGTTTTACTTATAAAAATGTAAACTATGCCTTTTATATGGGAGCGCGCCCTCAAACATTAGTTTCTCTCACCGATTCGCCTGTGGGAATGTTAAGTTTTATGATTGATTTTGATCCGCGTGGACTTCAGCTTATTCAGCGTATCCTGTCTGGTATTCCGGAAGGATTGACAAAAGATGACCTTCTCGATAATTACACTCTTTTTTGGCTGACCAATACGGCAGTTTCCTCGGCACGTATTTATTGGGAAAATAAATTCTCATTTTTCGCACCTAAAGGAATTACAATACCGGTAGCCGTGAGTGTTTTCCCTGATGAGCATTTTCCGTTGCCAAGAATGTGGGCAGAAAAAGCATATCCTAATTTGATTCATTACAGCCTTGTTGAAAAAGGCGGTCATTTCCCTGCTTGGGAACAGCCACAGCTTTTTACCCGCGAGCTCAGAACAGCTTTTAAATCATTGCGAATATAAATACAAAAACCAATTACGAATAGCCCTCTCCTGCCCTGTTAACCTATTATTTATGAAGATTATATTGCTTCGTAACTAATTTATTAATTTAATATTTTTAACAATGGGAAATACAACTACAGCTGCTTCGGCAGCAGATACAAAAACAGCAATTCGTCCTTTCGAATTTCATGCACCACAAGCTGAACTAGATGATTTAAAACGCCGCATTGCAGCAACAAGATGGCCAGAAAAAGAGCCTGTAAACGATCTTACACAAGGTGTGCCCCTTGCTACCATGAAAGCACTTGCCGAATATTGGGCAAATGACTATGACTGGCGCAAGGTTGAAGCAAAATTAAATTCATATCCACAGTTTATTACAGAAATTGACGGTCTCGACATTCATTTCATCCATGTTAAATCCAAACATCCAAATGCACTGCCTATTATTGTTACTCATGGATGGCCGGGCTCGACTATCGAACAATTAAAAATTATTGATCCGCTTGCAGATCCTACAGCTTATGGCGGAAAAGCAGAAGACGCTTTTGATGTCGTAATCCCTTCAATTCCGGGTTACGGATTCTCCGGAAAACCTGACGAAACCGGCTGGGGTCCTGACCGTATCGCAAAAGCGTGGGTAGAACTTATGGGACGTCTTGGATACGACAAATTTTTAGCGCAGGGTGGCGACTGGGGAGGTCTAATTACTGATGTAATGGCATCTAAATTTCCGGAACATTTATTGGGAATGGCTACGAACTTTCCCTGCACGGTACAGCCTGAAATTAACAATGCTGCTTTTGGCGGACTTCCTGCTCCGGACAGCCTTACAGATGAAGAAAAAGAAGCTTATGACCAATTGGGCTTTGCATACAAACATGTTTCTTATGCCTTTATAATGGGATCACGCCCACAAACGCTGCTCGCAACTTCAGATTCGCCTGTAGGTTTGGCAACAATGTTTATAGACCACGATCAAAAAAGCCTTGCACTGATTATACGCGTATTTGAAGGAAAAACCGAAGGGCTTACTAAAGATGATGTACTGGATAATGTTACCCTTATCTGGTTAACCAACAGTGCGGTTTCCGGATATCGCCTTTATTGGGAAAATAAATATCCATTTGTTGCCCCATTCGGAGTTACGGTTCCTGTGGTTGTGAGTGCTTTTCCTGACGAACTTTATCAGGCTCCAAAAAGCTGGGCCGAAAAAGCGTATCCTAATTTAATTCATTATAAAAAACATGATAAAGGAGGACACTTTGCTGCCTGGGAACAGCCGGAACTTCTTGTAGGTGATCTTCGTGAAGGTTTCAGATCATTACGCTGATTAAAAAAATAAGGACGGCGTTTGCGCGTCGTCCTTTATTATCTGATTACAAAATCAGGCAAAAACCAAAAATTATTTTATCGGTTTAGTAAATTTAAATACGGAAAAAGACATTAATAAAGTTTGAAATGAAACAGAAAGGATTAATATTTATTCCCGACATCAGCGGATTTACACAATTTGTAAACAGTGTTGAACTTAAACACAGTCAGCATATTATCGCAGAACTGCTCGAAATACTTCTTGATGCAAACCAAATGGGACTTAATGTTTCTGAGGTTGAAGGCGATGCCATTCTTTTTTACAAACTCGGCGCAAGCCCAAATTTAGATGTTACCTATAAACAGGTCGAAAGAATGTTTTTATCGTTTCATAAACAGCTGCAGCGCTATGAAAATATACGTACATGCGAATGCAAAGCCTGTGTTACTGCCATTAATCTCTCTTTGAAAGTGATTTCGCATTACGGAGAATTTACGGAATATAAAATAAAAGACTTTCTTAAACTCATTGGCAAAGATATTATAATAGCACATCAGCTTTTAAAAAATGATATTAAGCAACACGAATATTGGCTGATAACCGATGATCTGTCCAAAGGAAAAATTCCTCAGCAATTTACGCCTTCCATACAATGGGATCACGGAACCAAAAAAGTCGACGATAATGAAATATCTTTTCATTTTACGCAATTGGGTCATTTAAAGGATAATTAGCCTAATTTAAAAAAAGTAATTATGTCACATGAATCAGCAAATAATCGATTAGAAGCTTTCTGTGATGCCGTTTTTGCCATTGCATTAACCCTTTTAATTTTAGATCTTAAAGTGCCGGAAGCAGAAACAATTCACAGCCCCGATGATTTGTGGAACTCGTTAACAACCCTGATGTCATCCACGTATGCTTTTCTTTTAAGCTTCTCTATTATTGCCATACAATGGGTTATCCATCACAAAACAATGAACTGGCTCAGTAAATCCAGTACCGGATTTGTTTATGCAAATGTCTTTTTACTGTTAACAATAGTTATGATACCATTCGCGACATCTTTTTTGGCTAAATTTGGCTTTACAAAAGCGGCTGCTCCGGCAGTTGTGCTTTATACCTTCATAATTTTACTTTGCAGTCTTAGCTGGAATATTTTAATACACAAAGCACTTCGTCCGCATTCACTTGCAAAAGATGAAATGGCAGAAACAGCAATACGGTCATTGTCGGTAAAAGTTAAATTTACTTTTTTTCTATACCTGCTTTCTACCGGTTTGGCTTTCTGGTTTCCAATTTTAGTATCGTTGCTTATTAACTTTATTTGGATTTATTGGTTTATCTTTAGTTTTAATTATAAAGAGAAATAAATACACACACAAAACACTTGATTAATTTATAGAATATGGAAAATTTAAAAAAAGCTTACATCGCGGGAGGCTGTTTTTGGGGAATGGAAGATTTGTTTAGAGTACGTCCCGGCATAAAAGATACACAAGTAGGTTATTTGGGCGGAAGCAATGAAAATCCTACTTACCATAACCATCCGGGTCACGCAGAAGGATTAGAAATTACATACGATCCAAATGAAACATCATACAGCGAACTTCTTGATTATTTTTTCAGGGTTCATGATCCAACAACAATGAATCAACAGGGAAATGATATGGGATCAAGTTACAGATCTGCCCTATTTATTCAGGATAAAGAGGAAGAAGAGAGCGCCAAAGAAGTGATCAATATTGTAGATGATTCAGGGCGCTGGTCCGGTAAAGTAGTAACTACTCTGGAACCATATACAAAATTCTGGCCTGCCGAAGAATACCATCAGGACTATCTGGTAAAAAATCCAAATGGCTACACTTGTCATTTTGAACGATTTGACACTTTCTTGTAAAAAGCGCTGTAAACAAAAAGTCATTGCTATCAAAACTAATGAACATGACTGCAATAATAATTGAAGACGAAGTTAAGGTATTTAAGGCTCTGGGACAGCTTATTACAAGCATTCGGCCCGACATACAAATCCTGTCGTATATTCAAAATATTACAGATGCGGTAAATTATCTTAATGAAAATGATCCGCCTGATGTTATATTTATGGATATACATTTATCTGACGGGTTATGTTTTGAAATTTTCAAAAAGGTAAAGATTATGTCTCCTGTTATCTTCTGTACGGCTTATGATAACTATGCCATTGATGCTTTTAAGTCCAATGGCATTGATTATGTACTGAAACCTTTTTCACGAGAAAGTATTGCGCAGGCGATGAAAAAAGTGGCAGAACTGAAAAACTTTTTCCAAAGAAATAAAAAAGACCTTCCGGATCTGGAATATCTGCTTACTTTAAGCGGAGAGCAAACCGGTAAACGCAGTTTTCTTCTTTTTAAAAACAACAAATATGTGACCATTCAAACAGAGAATATTGCCTATTTCTGTATTAAAAAGGAAATGACTTCTGTTGTAACTTTTGAAAGAAAAGAGTATCCGCTTGCACCATCACTTGAGGATATATACAAACTGCTTTCGCCTACGCTGTTTTATAGGATTAACAGGCAATATTTGGTCAATTTTAATGCAATTAAAGAAGTCGAACATTATTTTGCGCGCAAGCTGTTGGTAAAACTCAGCGTTTCTACAGACGAGAAATTATTTGTAGGTAAAGACAAGGCAACTCATTTTTTAAACTGGATGGAATGCCGATAATAATAATATATTAAAAACAAATGCAGCAATTCGCTGCATTTGTTTTTTAATAAATTTTATCGCCAGCCCAATTCCGGGGCAATATGTTCTAATATAGACGATAGTATATGTACATTATAATCAACCCCCAATGTGTTGGGAATTGTGAGCAACAGCGTATCTGCTTCCTGAATAGCTTCGTCCTGAGCCAGCTCTGCGATGAGTTTTTCCGGCTCAGCAGCATAACTCTTTCCAAAGATTGCCCGTTTGTCACTTTCTATATTACCAAAACTATCCGACCCTCTGCCCTGATCTCCAAAGTAAGCTCTATCCTGATCTGTCATTAATGCAAAAATAGAACGGCTTACCGAAACGCGTGCTTCATGTTGATGTCCGGCTTTTTTCCATGCTTCTTTATATAACCTGATCTGTTCTGCTTGTTGTACATGAAAAGGTTTGCCATTTTCGTCATACTTGAGCGTAGAACTTTGCAGATGCATTCCGTTCTCAGCCGCCCAAATAGCAGTAGCGTTAGACGCGGCTCCCCACCAGATTCGGTTACGTAATCCTTCAGAATACGGTTCAAGACGCAATAAACCAGGCGGATTTGGAAACATCGGAAACGGGTTTGGCTCAGCAAATCCCACACCGTTAAGTCGCTCTAAAAATTCCAAAGCTTTTTTACGTCCCATATCAGCATCCGTTTCACCTTCCTGAGGTTCATAACCAAAAGAACGCCAGCCATCAATAACCTGTTCCGGTGATCCCCTGCTAATTCCTAATTGTAAACGTCCTTCTGAAATTAAGTCTGCTGCACCGGCATCTTCCACCATATATAGAGGATTTTCATACCGCATATCAATAACTCCTGTTCCTATTTCTATTTTGCTTGTTTTGGCGCCTATTGCCGCAAGCAATGGAAAAGGCGACGCCAGCTGTTTTGCAAAATGATGTACACGAAAGTAAGCACCATCCAAACCGATTTCTTCTGCAGCAACAGCCAAATCAATGGATTGCAGTAGTGTATCGCTTGCCGTACGAGCCTGATAGGAAGGATGATTGGCCCAGTGCCCAAACGATAAAAATCCTATTTTCTTCATAGATAGCATTGTTTTTATTTATAGCTCAGCTTTTTTATTATCTAATTTTCTTTACATATGCGCTATAAACGTCGTCTTTTATAGAAGTTCGAAGATACACTTCGTTTTCGTCTTTTGATTTAAATTCAAATTGAATTAAAGCAGCGTCAGAATAATAAAACAGGGAATCATCATCTGCAAATTCAAGATTTGAAATTGGTTTGGTTGTCAATTTTACTTCAAATGCTATTTCACCATTCGTTATGTCTAATTGAAAAAGTCTTGCTTTATGCGTATATCCCCAAATATTATCACTTTCCTCAAGGATATAATCGATGTTGTCTCCTATAAAATCTCTTTTCCAAATTTGAGTTCCTGTTTTTGAATCTACAGCGTATATAGAAGAAACTTCCGGGCCTTGTGCTGCAAAATATACTTTATTGTCTTTGCAAAATATACGCTCTTTGATTGTATGTTGATTTTCAGCTAATTTAAATTCCCATAAAATATCCGGTTTATTCGGACTTAAAGCATAAACCACATCTTTTTCATTTGCTACAAATACATTTTCACCATCTGTTACAGGTTTTCCGGTAATAGGTTCTTCGAAGGTTTTTTGGTACACAAGTTTTCCGGTATTGGCTTCAAAACTATAAAAGCTGTTCGCACTTTGAGTAAAAACTTTATTATCAAAAACAAGAACCGGCGTATGGCTATCTCCAGCATCAAGTTTATAATTCCATATTAAACTTCCGTTTTTTATATCGAGGGCATAAATGTTATTATTTGGATTTTTAGCCGTTATATACAGTTTTCCATTATTTATAACAGGAGCCTGATCTTTTAAGATAATTTGATCTGTAACATTTCCTAATCTTGATTTCCAAAAAATAGCACCTGTTTGGTTGTCAATTGCGAAAATTTCACCGTTAATAAACGGAACGTATATAACGCCATCCTGCAATGTTATTGCATTTGCGCACATTTCTGTAAAGGCATCCGTCGCTTTTACAGTCCATACAATAGATTCAGATTCTAAATCAAATGAAAAAAGAGTACCGTCGTAATCATAAATCAGGATTGACGCTTCGTCTAACGGAACTTTTGTAATTGGTTTTATAACTTTATGAACGACTTTGTCATTAACGATTAAATCTGTGGTTGGCGCTTGCCCAAATATATTTATAACAGTAAATACAAATAAAAGAGTTATTAGATTTTTTTTCATTTTTAAAATTTGGGGTTGATAAAAAATTGATTCAATATTCTGAATTTAAACATCTTGAATTCGTTAAACAAATCAATATCCACGCCAAATATAGTAAAAATTTATTATAGGATTTTACAGGTTATAAGTTCTTTGAATTGTGAAATTAAGGTTCGGATTTTATACCTGTAAGGTTTTAAAAACCTTGCAGGAAACATATCGAAACCTGACAGGTTTTGAAAACCTATCAGGTTTATTAGCTTACTCTTTCGCCATCTTTACTTTAAATTCATTTTCAACATTCTGATAAGCGTCGTTACTGACATCGTAAACTACTTTATCAATTGTACCGTCTGCAAAATCGAATTTTGCTTTATATTGTTTGCTTACCGGATCACCGCTGTCACGACCTATACATAAACCTTCACCTGATAATGCATAATGCCCCGCCTGCGTACGGAATGGTTTTTCATCTGCCACTTTTCCGTCTATATAAAGCTTCATTTTTCCTAATGTCTCATTTTTTTCGCTCATTTTTTCTTTTACAAATTCAACTCCTACGATATGTTTTCCACTTGCAGGCAATGAAGCCGTTAAAACCTGCTCTGGTGCAAGACCAAGGAAATTATATACATAAGTAAGTTTTCCATCTTTAGCAAATAAGCTGTAACCTCCAAAACGCGATCCCTGAGAAACGATAACGCCTTTTGTGTTTTTTGTTAATTCTAATTCTGCCAAAAATTTAAAAGAACGTCCCAAAGTTGGCGCTGCAGAAGCTTCCGGTACTTCTGTAGTTCCCGGATAATAAATAAAACGACCATCAGCAGGAACTTCTTTGTGATATTCTAATTTGTGAAATTCAGGAATCGATAGATCACTTAATGGCAGTACATTATATTTTTTTGCTTCATCCATCCAAACCTGTTGCAGCTCTTTTAGTTTATCAGGATATTTTGCCGCAAGATCTGTCGATTCTGATCGGTCAGCATCTACATGGTACAATTCCCATTGGTCTTTATCAAAATTTCCAATATTTACGGGCAATGCGCCATGAATTGCTGTTGCTTTCCAGCCCTCTTTCCAAATACCTCTTGTACCCACCATTTCATAGTATTGAACTTTCTTGGCTGTTGGCGCTTTTGCATTATCAAAACTGCTTCTCATAGAAACACCCGCAAGAGGCGTTTGCTTCA
This sequence comes from Flavobacterium sp. N1736, assembly GCF_025947065.1. Classification (NCBI taxonomy): domain Bacteria; kingdom Pseudomonadati; phylum Bacteroidota; class Flavobacteriia; order Flavobacteriales; family Flavobacteriaceae; genus Flavobacterium; species Flavobacterium sp. N1736. The sequence goes on along the minus strand of NZ_CP109994.1, from coordinate 1,177,025 downwards.
CACCGTCTACAACGCCTGGCATCGTTACACCGCAGGCATCTAATATGGTAGGCACAATATCTGTACAGTGATAATATTGGCTTCTAATTTCTCCTTTTGCTTTAATGCCTTTTGGCCATGAGATTACAAGTGGATCTGCTGTACCACCGCTGTATCCTGAATATCTTTTAAACATTTTAAATGGTGTAGAAAATGCTGCCGCCCATCCTGTTGGATAATGATTATACGTATCCTCTGAACCTAGTTTATCAATCATGCTTAAATTAACCTTTATATCATCCGGATAGGCATTAAAAAAATTATTTTCATTTACAGATCCGTTTGGAGATCCTTCTCCCGAAGCGCCATTATCAGCACAATACATAATTAAAGTATTATCAAATTGTCCTGAATTTTTCAGGTATGTTATGACACGCCCAACTTCGGCATCCGTAAATTCAGAATAAGCGGCATAAACTTCTGCCATTCGGCTAAATAATTTCTTTTCATCTGCCGAAAGGCTGTTCCACGGTCTTACAATATCGCTTTCTGCAAATTTACCTTTTGGCATAGGGTTTAAAGGCGTAAGTTTTGTTTCTTTTGGAAGAATGCCTTTGTCGATCATGCGTTTTAAAACCCAGTCTCTGTACGCTTCGTAGCCATCGTCAAATTTACCTTTGTACTTGGCGATATAATCAGCAGGCGCGTGATGCGGTGCGTGATTGGCTCCCGGATTATACCACATAAACCAAGGTTTATCTGGTTTTGATTGTTTTGAATCCTGAATATAAGCAATGGCTTTATCGGCAAGATCTTTACTTAAATGGTAGCCTTCTTCCGGCTGTTTTGGCTGATCTATAAAATGGTTGTCTTCTATAAGACTTGGATACCACTGATTGGTTTCTCCTCCTATAAAACCGTAAAATCGGTCGAAACCAAGCCCAAGCGGCCAGCGCTCTTTTGATGAAGCCATATCCAGCGCATCAACCGGAACGTTATGGTTTTTACCGATCCAGAATGTAGACCATCCCGCCTGACGAAGCACTGTGGCGAGCGTAGCATTTTCTTTTGGAATATGCCCGCTGTAACCCGGAAATCCGACAGCAGATTCTGAAATAGAACCAAATCCGTTTTGATGATGATTACGTCCTGTTAATAATGTAGAGCGCGTTGGCGAACATACCGATGTCGTATGCCATTGCGTATACGTAAGTCCGTTTTTTGCCAAATCGTCCATAACAGGCATATTAATTCGCCCTCCATAAGGCGACCACGCTGCAAAACCAGTATCATCATATAAAATGATAAGAACATTTGGAGCGTCTTTTGGCGCTTTTGGCTCTAGAAATGCAGGCCAGTCAGGTTTTGAATCCCGAATATCTAATTTAATATCTCCGCCAAATTTCTTTTCTCCCGGCTTTTGTGCCATAACTGTTGTACAGTATAATAAAATGAGAATCTTTAAAATTTTCATGATTGTATAGTTTAAGGTTACATAGATCCTTTTAACAACTGATAATGAAGCTTTAAATAGTAGATTAAAATTAATTATTAGTGTATTTTATAGCTGTAATTAAAAGTAAAATCATGTTGCAGATTGTAATTTGGAACGAATTAATGTGTAAAACTTGCCAATGATGGATTAATCCCGAAGCTTCGGGACATCTTTACACTATATTTTGTTCCTGCGGAATTATTGTATATTTACAATCACGAGTCAAATGCTGACATGAATAAATATTTTTCAAAAAACACTATCTAATTTGTATGGAGCTGTCCGTATTACAAGCTTATAATTTTGACTATTACAACGTAGAGAAAGCAAATAATCCAGATCATTATTTTAAAGCCGTACATGTTTATAAATTTAATGTAGACGAAAATCGGTATATGGTAACGGTTGAGGAATACCAGCATCATTTTTATGTGCTTAAATTTTGTCTTGAAAATCACCGTGACAATCACGATAAATTTAATGTACTTATTAATATTGGACATGCTAAAGCAAGAAAGGTTCTCTTAACCTGCGTAAAAATTGGAATGTCAATTTATGAGCAAAATCCCCTTGCTTCATTTGGTTTTATTGCAAGTCCAACGACCGAAGAATTAGGTAAAACGGGATTTAATGCAACCAAACGTCTTTTGGTTTATAAACACTTTACAGAATCCTTTTTTCATCCTGAAAATTTTACGCATTCCTATTCCCAAGAACAAAGTTCATATCTCGTACTTAATAAAAATTACGAACAACAAGAACCAAATGCAATGCAAAAAATAACAGAAATGCTTAAAGCAGATGTGGCGAGAATTGTGAATTGTTAATTGTGAAATGTTAAATGTGAATTGTTAAATGTTAAATGTGAATTGTGAGTTTCGGGGGAAAAATCTAATCCCGAAGCTTCGTGTCTAATGTCTATAATCTATAATCTATAATCTATAATCTAAAATTAAAAATATCCAGCCTAAATAGTTTATATGCCTATTTTGACTGGATATTTTATATTAAAACGAATATTTAAATTGAATGTTAGTTACCAAAAACGTTATGTAACTCCTCTACAATTCCAATATATTGTTTTTTAATGCTGTTAATGCTATAATAATTTTCCGGTTTCCAGTTTGGTTTCCAGTTGCTGCTGCTAAAACTATAAACGTTTAAATCTTTCATGGCTTTTATGGCATGATCAAGATGTTCGTTGATGTTTTTTATAGAGGCAACATTCGTACTAATACTTTGACCTTGCCATGAAGATGAAATATCTTTTGCGGCATCAAATCGAACAGGATAAAGTATCATATCGCCTTTTTTCAATACGCGCTTGTCCATATCTACCGTAAGTTTAGCGGCAACCAACGGATTTTTAGAAAATATGGCTCCATCACTTGTCACTTGATTTAACAACATTTGAGAAGGTCCAAAACCATACACATCTCCGGCAGGTGTAATAAATGGAATCACTTTTAAAAAGGAACTAAAAGCACTGTAATTTTTAGGTAAAAAAGAACAGTCTTCCATTTTATACCATACTCTCGTATATCCAACGTGATCTGTTTTGGTAATTGTACTCGTAATAGACGTTTTACCATCATACATTACTCCCAATCCTAACTCTGCGCTGCGCAAAAATTTAATTTCGTTCCATTTTGTGTAAATCTTTTTTGCATCGTTGCTCAAATCATCATAAGCCAATTTTATAACATCTGCGTTATCAAAATTATCTCTGATAAATCCTGCCTGATGGCTGAATGAAGCTGCAATTTGCGAAAAAGGAGACATTTTAAAATCGGTATTTGAAATTCCGCTGGCGTCAAGCATATAATACGTTTTTCCTAAAGTTAGAAAATCCTGAAGTATACATTGCTTTTTAATAATTCCCTGTGTCGAACTTGTATCGTCTATGGCGTTTAAATAACCGGTCGCCATCCACGGAAATATATCCGGCCAATTACTAATCCATGTGCCAAGTACGGTAAAACTATCATCTTTTTTTTGTGAATCAGGTTTTTTAACATCCTTGGTTTCCAACTGTCCGATTGCTTTAAAACTTTCGTTAACACTTGCTCTTAATTGTAAAAGATCATCTTCGAGCACATCCAAATTATTGGCGGCAACGTCATTTCTAAGTTCAACAACAGCCTCCGGATTTGCCCTTTGTGCAGAACGTCTTAAAAATTCGTCTAATGTTAAACCGCTTTCTGTTTGTTTGGCTTTTTCATAAGCAGATGCCTTTGCAAAAGCTTCTAAACTATCTAAACTCGTGATTTCTTTTATTTTATCCGTAACCTTTGGGTCTTTTGCAGGTGTTTTAAATTCCGGTACTTTTGGCGGATCTTTCACTGTACTAACCTGAGGCGCTTTTTCAAGCAGGCTGATCGAGCTAATTTCGCTAAAAGCCTTGCCTTCTACAATTTCACTCCATTTAGTAACTTGTGCCTGAACACAGCCTCCACTTGACCATGAACCTGTTTTTACATCAACTTTCGATTCTCTTTTAGAATTGCTTCCATCATAAGCGGCTTCTACCGTTATGGCTTTACCAACGCCGGAATAAGTGAAGTTTCCTTTGCTGCCATATTTCCAGCTGCTTTCGCCAGATGAAGAGCTCATTTCTAAAGAAACCGTTCCCATACCTCCCCAAACAACACCAACGACAATTCCGTCGCCATGTTCCTTAAAAAAAAGCTGAACAGATTTTACCCATTCTTCAACAAGTTTAACAATTTCAGGATGTTTTGCCGGTTCCTGCATAAGGAGTAATAAGTTACCGGTTCCTACTTTTTTCATCAACGCATTATATTTGTCTAATGCTTCCATTGCCATTTCTTTCGGACTTTCCTGCAAAGCATTGATAAAATCCTCTGCTTTTAGCTCGTTAAAATTTACATACTCTACGCCAGACAGCATTTGTACATTATAATTAACAGCCACTTTCTTGGTCAGTTCTGCAACAGAATTACCTGCATAAACAGATAATCCGGCATTAACACTTGCAAGTCCGGATATTCCGTATGATCCCGAAACACCCACTGAACCCTGATTTAAACTGTCTGTATAAGCATACGAACTGCCTCCGGTCATGGTTTGTTTCACCTCTTTATCAGGAATCATTCTGGTAATAGGTGCTTTTATTACAGTTGCCTGAAATAGTCCTGAATTGCCTCTGATAATACTTCCTACTTCAACCCCGTAAAAAGGATTAATTGCGCCTGCGCCAGTAGCTTCCTTTAGGGTTTCCTTTAGGGTTTCCTTTGTGGTTTCCTTTGTATTTTCCATACTATTTGTAAATTAGTTATTGTGTAGAAATAGGTTTTTATATAATCTCGTGATGATTATAATTTGATACAAGTAATTGTAACGTTACCTATCGCTCCTGAACTTGTATTACCACCATCGCGGCTTGTACTATAAGCGGTTTTAGTGGCTTCAACCTGAGTCCAGCCAAAATTATTATCCTTTTTCCCCCATGGACAATCCCAATTAAATCTTCCAATTTTGGTATCTCCGTCATACAGGTCAAAACTACCTTCTGTTCCAGACGAAGCATCTGATCTTCCACAAGAATTAACCGAGGCAGTTTTACCCGAAGCCACTGTTATTTTATTGATTTCATCAGAACTAATTTCTTTGTCTTTATTCCCTGATTCGTAAAATTTGCCCCAACTTAATGATGCGTTTTGTACTTTTAAGGTCATGTTCTCTGATACAAGCTTTACTTCAATCCATTGTGCGTATGCCATAATAATTTAATTTTAGTTTTCCTACTTCTTGGCCTTTCGGATATTGCCTCGTTTTTTTTAAGTGGGTTCTGCTCCACTATTTTTATTTAGGATAAATGTAAACTGAATTGAAACTGACATTCTATTAATTGTTACGAATGGACTTTTTTTGGGTATGACGGATTCATTTATTGTTATAAGCAGAAAATGGCTTTATTATATTTTTCAGATTCACAATTCATGCAGCTAACTTGCACAACTCTTTCGGGAAAGTCCCTAAAAACAAAAATCCCATTTCTTTCGAAATGGGATTTTTTTATTCTGTTTAAACAATTTGAACGCATAAATAAAGCCGCTCAAATGCCTTTGAAACTATAGTTTAATCAAATTATTTAACAATCAATTTTTTAGAAACATTAAAATCGTTGGAACTAATTGTAACCACATAAATTCCTGCGGCTAAATCATGATTAATTTTTGAAGATGTGTTTAGTTTTCTTACCAAAACCTTTCTTCCGCTAATATCAGTAACGGTTATTGTTGCCATCTCATCTGCTTTTAATTCCGGCAAAACAATATTAAATTCCTTATTGATTGAAGGGTTTGGATAAATACTAACAAACGTATTATTCTCTGCCGCTACCTCTGTTTCATTCACTCTTTTTGATGTTGAGGTAGTTTGAAATTGCCATTGCGCACTTTCCCAATTGTTCTGACCTCCAACATATTGAGCAGAACCATTCAGGTTTTCAATATGAATCATACTTCCTGTCTGCCATCTGTTTTTAATTCTCACCCACGTAACATCAACATTTTCTGTCGACCATTGCGCACTATACCAACCTGTTGATCCTGCAGTACATTGCACCGCGCCAGTCAGGTTTTCGATATGCATTATATCTCCCGTACCTACATTTTTTAAAATATAATATGTGGCATCAATGGCAACTTTCTCCCATTTGTAGTTATTGTTGGCAACAGTTGCGCCATATCCTACATTGGCTCCGGCATCGTATAAATAATTACCTGTCCATCTGTTTTTAATAGTAAAGTAATTTCCTGTCGCCGTGTTAACCGTAATTGCTGCCGTGCTTGTTTTATTTCCATCAGCCGTTGTTACTGTAATTGTTGCGGTTCCGTTGGCAATTGCCGTCACCAAACCTGAAGAATTAACCGTTGCCACGCCCGTATTGTTTGATGCATAACTAACCGCTTTATTCGTCGCATTCGATGGTAAAACTGTTGGAGTTAATTGTTGTGTTGCGCCCACAGCCAATGTTGCCGATGCTGGGCTAAGACTCACGCTTGTTACCGCTACGTTTGATGAATTTACGGTAATTACAGCAGTTGCCGTTTTGTTACCATCCTGCGTTGTAACCGTTATCGTTGCAGATCCCGAAGCAATTGCAGTAACTAAACCTGAACCATTTACAGTTGCCACACCCGTATTATTAGAACTATAAGTTACTGTTTTGTTCGTGGCATTTGCCGGAGCAACAGTTGGTGTTAGTTGCTGAGTTGCGCCAACGCCCAAAGTAGCTGTGGTTGGCGTAACCGTAATTCCTGTAACCGCAATTGGAGTACTTGAACAATTACTTCCTGCTGTCCATGAAAATGTGCCAATGGCGCTAATTTCTTCATTTGCCGTAGCATTACCGCCTCTGTTAGAATAATTCATATTGCAATACGTACCATTTCCGGCAGGAGAGCCTGCTATAAGTACAAAAAAACCTCTGCCCCAATTTCTGTTAAGCGCATTATTATTTGGATATTCCTTGCCTGTTCCGTTAACTGTAATATCTTTAAAACTAAGATTATAAATACCATCTCCCGATCTTTTACTGATCGAAATAGCATCATTTCTTGAATCTAAAATATCGATATTATAAAGCTGAACGTTTTTAACCTGAGATCCCGCATTAGTCGCGCTAAAAATATCCACAGCCGCAACCGGATTATTATACGTATCATTAAAAGTTCCGCATGCTGTTACCGTAATATCGTGAATTTCATGCATTCCGTCATTATTAAATGGCGCTCCCGGAAAATTATTACTAACTCTGATACCCGCTTCAAGATTGTCTTTTATAATTAAATTGTAGCCTTTGTTATTTTTTCCGCCGTAAATAGCCAAACCACAAGCACGCCAGCAGTTTTCTGACGTATTGTATCTAAACGTATTATTGATACATTCCAGTCCGTCAGCAGACCAAATCGCCTGATCGTCATCGCCATTGTTTCTAAAATTACAATGCTCTACAACTGAATTTGCAGTTCCTTTGCAAAGGTTAATCCCATCGGCATAATTATTTCTAAAACGGCAATGCGATAAAGTAAATCCATCAGCAATTGCCGGACCTCCCGTATTATATTGTGCAATCCAGGCGCCACATTCAAAATGTTCTGCCCAAATATTTCTTACCGTAGAACCACTTGTAAAAACGCCATTTATAGCTTTATAAGAATTACTTCTTGAAGCTGAATTTGTCGTTAAATAAAGATCCGTAAACGAAATGTTACTTGCATTGGCACGTAATCCACCATTTAAACTGCTTGTGTTAGTAAAATTAATTTGCGTATACCACATTCCCGCACCTATTAAAGAAGTATTGGCAGAACCAAAATACAATTCGCGATTCACGTTATAAACTCCACTCGGAACAAATATTTTTTTACCGCCGTTTGCATCAATAAAAGTTTGAAGATCACTTCCGTTTCCGGTATACGTTACAGAACCGGCTGGTGCAGTAACGGCCGTTGGAACTGGTTCCATCTCAGCAAAATCCAAGTGAATATTTCCTGATTCTCTCACCAGTTTTAAAGTTCCCGATACCGCTATTTTAGCAGGAAGTTTGTAGCGTACTTCGTCAAATCGCATTCTTGGGTTTTGATTCGTGATTCCGTTATTATTTGGATTTCCGTTACTCCACAAATATTCCCACGACCAGGTCGAAGTCAAAGTCAGCGTTGTCAACTTTGTGTTGCCGTTATACACGCCTACAGTTCCAGATTGTCCGTCAGGAACACTGTATCGAATTACAAGTCCGTCAGCGGCTTCAGTAAGCGTCCATTGAACTGTAGCGTTCGTAGCGGACAAATTAACACATTGCTGATCTGACGCTTCAGACTGAAGATCAGACTGAACATATGATTTTGAAGTAACCGCAGCACCATTAGACAGTTGTCCTGTGTTTGCTTCATACCTTTTATATGGCGCATCATAATAACCACGCTGCGCATATAAATTTGAAGTTAAGAGCACAAAAAACACCAATATAAGGTGGCAATAATTGTCTCTTTTAAAAAAAATAGCATGTAATTTGTTTCTCATAATTTCGGTTTTTTTAAATTAGTTTGTTTCCTACAAAAAGGACATAACGAAACTATACTTAAAAAAGACGTTTAAAAAAAGATGCGAGAAAAATCAAGATTAATACAACGATTTCGACAGTATAATTAATTAATAATCAATATATTAGATATTTTGATAAAATAAAAAATCAAGAAGAAATATAGATACGAATTTTGCAATTTAAGGCAAATGAAATGAGAATGTGAAAAAAATTAACATTGTTTGCAAATACATTCATATTTTTTCATACCTAATTTTTTCAAAATGATAATAAAGTTTATATCTTATTTGATTGATGAAGTATAAAATTCATTTCTGTCGTAAAAGATGAAATCTATTTTAAAATAATTAAAAACTTTTGACATACCGATCGGTATTTGTGTTATATTTGTTTGAATTTAATTCTATATACAATGAATACTTCTGAATTTATACTTGATAAAGTGGCGCCTATATTTAACAAACAAGGATATATTGGAACTAGTTTAACGGACATGACAAATGCAACCGGCATGACAAAAGGGGCTATTTATTGCAACTTTTCGAATAAAGAAGATTTAGCCTTACAATCATTTCAACACAATATAAATTTGGCGATAACACCTTTATTTCAATTAGTTGCCGCTACAGAAGGCAGTTTGAATAAGCTGTATGCCATAACAAAGTACCAGCGCAGCTATTATGATTTAGTCAAAGACAGAGGCGGATGCCCAATGTTACGCGCGGGAGTTGACACAAAATTCATCAATCCGCCATTATTTAAAGCAGCACAAAAATTATCTCAAAAATTTACCAGCGGTTTAACCCACATCATTAGCGATGGAATTGCTAAAAATGAAATTCAGCAAAACATTGATCCGGTTAAGTATGCAAAAATAATTTTATCATTAATTGAAGGAAGTTCACTTCTCGCCTTTACACATAATGATCAAAGTTATATCACTAACGCAATGGAGTTTATAGATAACAGCTTAATTGAAAGCATTAAGAAATAAAAATTTTTTAATCCGTCACATACCGATCGGTATCTGATATAATATACAGACAAAATGGAAAAAGTATTAAAATCAAAAAGAAAAATCAGGTTTCAGGATTGCGATCCTTTTAATCACTTAAACAACTCAAAGTATCTGGAATACTTTATCAATGTACGCGAAGATCAAATTGCAGAACATTACGATCTTGATGTATTTAAATACTTAAAAACGACCGGATTGAGCTGGGTTGTTGCCTCAAATCAAATAAGTTATGTAAAACCGGCTTTTACAATGGAAACCGTATTAATTGAATCACAATTAATACAATACACAAATAATCTTTTGCTTGTTGAAATGAAAATGTGGAATGAAGAAGAAACGGAGTTAAAAGCGATTTTATGGATAAAGTTTATTCAGTATAATATTCAAACGAAAAAAGCCGCCAATCATTCTGATGAATTGATGCAATTATTTCAATCTGTTGTTGTGCCTGTCGATCAGCCTGTTTTCGAAAACAGAGTTTTGGAAATTATTCAGAAATTAAAAACTACAACAACTGCATAAACCAGAAACTTTACGGCAAATTATCAGAAAAGTTGAATCTAATAAAAAGGTCCCAAATGTTGCATCTGAGACCTTTTTGTTTTTTATTTTTTTTCTTCATTATTCAACTTGTCATCCAAATCAGGTTGTTCACCTTTAAATTTGTGCGTGTCAACATCATAATTTTCATCGTTTGTTAAAACTTCATCATGATCTTTATATTGATGTTTTCTCATATCACTTCGATTATCAGCGCCACCTTTTTTAGTGTCATTCTGATTTTGATTATTTGTGTTCATAATTTCTACGTTTTAAATTTCAAATAAAGTTAATCGAATACTGCACGTAAATGCTTATACAATCAGATGTAAAAGTTATAAAATACCACTTCTATTATTGTAATCTCTGCACTTATTTTTGCTTATTTTTGTATACTCACAAAACAATCAAATGAAACGTTCCGGCACAGCAGATCTTCCTTTACATTATGGCCATGTTCCATTATGGCTTGCCGAACGAATGTCGAAACTTGGTTTTGCAATTGTAGAAACGATTGCAATGGAATTTTCGACTGCCGAAGTAATCAGCAAATTAAGCAATCCTTTTTGGTTTCAAAGTTTTGGCGCCGTGATGGGCATGGACTGGCATTCTTCAGGAATTACAACTTCTGTACTTGGCGCACTAAAAAAATCTGTAAACCCGCACTCAAAAGAACTTGGAATTTATATTTGCGGTGGCAAAGGAAAACATTCGATGTTAACGCCACAGGAACTTTTATTTGTGGGCGAAAAAACGGGGCTTGACGGTAATAATCTTGCTAATTGCAGCAGGCTTACCGCAAAAGTTGACAATACAGCCATTCAGGACGGATTTCAATTGTACCAGCATAATTTTATTGTTGATAATAAAGGACAATGGGCTGTTATTCAGCAAGGAATGAACCCGAATTCTAAAACGGCACGACGATATCATTGGCATTCACAAGATTTAAAGTCTTTTATAAACGAGCCTCACACTTTTATTTATGGCGAAAATCAAGGTACTATTTTAAATCTTACCGCTCAGGCAGCTACAAAATCCCGAGAAGGAATTTTAGAATTATCGAAGGAATCTCCAACAAAAATCATGAAAGAAATGCAGTATCTTTCTATGCCTGCGCATCATGATGTTAGAATGGAAGATGTGAATATGAAAAGACTTGGCGCGATGCTCTGGACAACGCATGAAAATAAACCGGAAGATTTTGAAGAATTATTGCTTTTAAAAGGAATGGGACCAAGAGCTTTGCAATCATTAGCGCTGGTTAGTGAAATCATTTACGGCACTCCAACCCGATTTGAAGATCCTGCACGATTTTCTTTCGCTCACGGAGGAAAAGACGGACATCCGTTTCCTGTTCCGGTAAAAATATATGACGAGACAATTGATACTTTGCAAAGGGCAATAAATCGTGCCAAAATTGGGAATAGTGATAAAATACAGGCGATTCAGAAATTATCTGAAATATCAAGAAAAGCCGAAGAAAGTTTTACGCCCAACACTAACTTTGATGCATTGATTCAAAGAGAACGGGATGAATCGCACAAATACGGCGGAAGAACTATTTTTGACGATGCTAAACCTCCTAAAAAAAGACCTGAAAATCCCAACAATCAACTGGAATTATTTTAGGAATTAAAAGAATCAACGCTAAATGTTGTGGAGAAACATTTAAAAAATTTATAATTACTACTTATTTTTTTACCACAGAGAACGCTAAGTTTTTTCACTCTTAGCTTTATAAAAAACACAAAGTTCACAAAGCTTTGCATTAATTTAGCTTTGCGAACTTTGTGTTTTTCGAAAGTATTCTTGGATAAAATCTTTGTGTTCTCTGTGGTAATTTTTTCTATTTCTAAAGGTTTTAAAATTAACCCAATTAAAAATAAAATTTTTACAAAAAAAACCTCCAAAATCAAATGACTCTGGAGGTTTATATTTTTTTGATGTGCTCTGTTACTCGTTTAAGTCGTTGAACTCATGTAATGATTTCAATGTGCTTTCGTAGAATAAAATTGCAGCAATAAGATTTCCTTTATCAGAATAAGGCATCATTTTTCTTTGAAAATCTACCGTAGTATCAAGAAAAGTTGTTGTTCCTTCTGCTTGTAAATCTAATATTTTTTTGTGCTCACCATCGTCCGGAATACCTAAGTCAGCCATTGTTACACCTGGTTTAGTAACCAAAGCGATATAAGGTAAAGTTTTCACTAAAACCTTGATACGTTCAATGTATAATTCTAAAAGTTCTCCTTTTTGCATACCACTCAATTCTTTTTGATCATGGTATTTGCGGATTAGGGCTGTTGTACTGATAATACTTCTTGGAGCATTTTTTGCTTGTGCTGAAACTGCAGCAGTCGTTAAGAAGAAAAGGACGCTTAGTATAAAAATTTTGCTTTTCATTTTCGTAGATCTAATTGGTTCTTGGTTAGGACAAAAATATACAAATTAACTTAAATTACAACTTTATTGATTTCTTTTTGTCAAAAAAAATTAACTATCCGCATTCTATCATTCTATAACGCCCTCAGAAGTCGTTGTTTCTTGGGGAATCTCAGGAATTTTATAGTTGTTTTTTATTGATTCAGGTGACCTAATTATTCTAAAACGCCCCGGATATTTTATCCAAATGCTTTTTTTGTTGCCATAATAGTCCATAAATTCTTCACAAACAAAAACGGCATGTGCTGTTGACCACGCAACAACGCCACAAAATTCATTTCCGGATTGTCGTTTTAACTTTTGCACTTGTTTGCCTTTTTCAAATCCCAGATATTTATAAATGGTTGGCGTATATACCGTACCATCTTCTAAATCTTCTAGTGCTTTATCAAAAGTAGACTCTTTGTCGATAATTTGTTTGTATTTTGCCATTACGGCGTACGCCAGTATCGCATAATCTGTTATTTCTTCGCTCTCGCAATTGTCTTTAATATAGACAAAACCGGCAGAAAATGTGGCTTTTTCTATTTCAGCATTATTCAGATTAAATGTTGCATTATTTTTTAAGGTGATTTTGTATAAACTATCGTTTACTTTTTCAGTTATAAAAAGATTGTCTAATCCATAAACGTTTAAAGCAGCTTTAATTAAAGCGATCGACGAACAATTTGTTCGTTCTCCTTGTTTAAAGCTGTCAAATATTTTATCTGAACTCAATTGTGAGTACGAATTGGAATAAACAAATATGAAAAATAAAAATATTGAACTAATAGATTTCATTGTCTTTGGCTTTTATAATTGCTTTCCAAATTTATTTTTGAGAATATTTTTGGAAATATAGATTTTACAAATCTATAAAAATCAAGTCATAGTTTTTTTTTCTTCTTAACTTTTATTAAAAATTATATCGATTTCCAGACTGAAATTACTTTATAAAATGATATTATGCTGTGGCTGCGGTATTTCCGGTAAATTATTTTCTCCCAACATTTCTTTAAGATCGATTTCTATTATTTTAGAAATTTTAGAAATCGGAACATCATTGGGGCTTCCTTCAAAAGGATTTTCGGTACTCTCGCCCACTTGTACCAAAGAAATGTACATCCACGAAATAATTACGCTAAACGGAATAACAAACCAAACCATATTTCCGTTCATAACGCCGCTTACTGTTTCGTTCAGTTTGTCAAATTCTTTTAATAAACCAAATGGAAGAAGAAAACAAAAAAGACGAACCAATAAGGTATTAATAATAGCGTATTGTCTGGGATATGGTGAATCTTTTAATTGCTCGCTTCTGCCCTGCTGCAAATAAAAATCTTTAATTGTTCTTTGAAAATCAACAAATTGAAGCACGATAATTTCCTGATTTTCATATAACTCTTTTAACGTCTTACTTTGAAGCGACATAATTTGCGAAGCTTTGTTTTTAGTTTTCAGAATATATTCTAATTCATTTGCGGAAAGAAATTTAGATAATTCTTTCTCTAAATCTGTTTCTTTCTCCGGAATCGAATAATACTGCTGATATTCTTCATTATGCTTTTTATGCGTTGTCTCCCAAACCCGAAATGATCGCATTTCATAACGCAATGCCGTAAGCCATGCAATATGCCTGTAAATAAGCAATTTTGATTTTTCAGGATTATTTAGAAAATCCCTGCTCATGATTCCCCAGGATCTGCTTGATCCCAAAATAGTCGTCCAGATTTGCTGTGCTTCAACAGTTCTGTTATACGTTTGCGTATTTTTAAAACCCACAATAAAAGCCGTTGCAGTTCCTAATAATGCTATTGCTGTCCAGGAAATACCAAGCCATTTCAAATCTAAACATTCGTATAAAACAGTTGGTATAACACTTATTATGATTAATACGTAGAGACTTTTTCTTGTCCAGACAATGAATTCTAAAAGCTTATATGATTTTCCTGTGTACATTTTTATTAGAATTAGTATGATACATTTTTAGAATTTTGACTGGATTTTAATTGTTTTTTGTTTAAGATATAGCATCGTAATTTTCGTCTTCGTCGTCCTCAAAAGGCTGATCCTGCATATGAATTGTTTCGTCTAATAATTCGCATCCGTCAGTTGTATCGTGATGATGAAAAATTTCTTCGCCATTCATTTCATTAGTGTAAGCTGTCGGTTTTGACAAGCCCAATAATTGTAAAAAATTGATAATTTTCATGATTTCTATTTTTAATTGTTGATTGTTAATTATTGATTGTTTAAACGGGTTTAATTACTTTTCTGGTTTTGCCTTCAATTTCTATAAAACCCATTTTTCCTTTTTTGTAATTTTCATCGGCATTTGCCAATGCTTCTTCAGAATCCATGACCATTGCTCCTTTAGAAAATAATTGTTCATGTAACGGTTTACCCGAAATCAGCAATAACTGACAATTTGTAATTCCGATGAATTTTAGAGGCTCATCAAAATTAGATTCTGCCATTGCCATGACCATTCCTTCTTCAATTTCTGTCGTAGTCTGGCTGGTGATAAAATCAAAATAACCTTCGATTGCAAATACAGTTCCTGACCATTGTGCCGGAAGCTGGTGCGAAAATTCTTTTCCTGCTTCTATAAAAATATGCAGTAATGTGAGTTCATCCGGAGTTTCAACCTTATTGGTTACGTTTCCCGTTTCACCGCAAACGACTCTTACCCGAACGCCTTCTTCTTTTATTTCGGGAATTTTAGCTTTGTCAATAAAAACACTTTTCGGGTCTTCTTGTTTTTTATGGGCAGGAATATTTACGAACAGCTGTAATCCTTCAACAGTTGCCCCATCCGGAACCGGAAATTCTGAATGTACAACACCTTTTCCGGCGTATGTCCAAAGCAGACTTCCTGGAGTAATTACAATATTATTGCCGCGGGAATCTATACTATGGTAAGGAGCTGAATTTTCGAAAACATAACTGATAGCGGACATTCCGGCATGAGGATGTGGTCCGAAAATATCCTTTTTTAACTCAAAATGATCGAACCCGATAATAGGATCCATAAGTCCGTCAAAATCTTTTGCTCTGGCTTTTCTGGCAAAAAACTGTTCATCTCCCTGAACTTCGGGCGTGATTACTGTTGATAATACTAACTTGTTCATGCTGTTTTATTTAAAGGTTTAAAATTGCATCGCCGCCCATTGAGTTGCCGTGTTGTTGATCAGAATTTCGCTAATGCGCTGACGTAGGGATTTTAATGTGCACGAACGGGTGGAAAGTGCACGCCCATTACAACCGCCTCGACAAACTGCCTACCCGTCGTCTTCGTTTCAACGGGCATCGAAGCCATTTATATTTTTGATTATGCTCTTTGCGGACGGTTAGGAAACCATTCTTCAAAAGTGATTGTTCCTAATTTTGCAGTTTCGGCAGGAACAAGTGTAAGTTCTTCAAGAGGCGCTCCAAAATACAACGCTTTTTCATCTGAAATAACCTGAAGCGGATTACCTGTTTTTGTTAAATAAGTTTGTAAAAGCTCAGAAAGTTTAAAACGTTCCGGTCCACCAATTTCAACAATTCCGTTTGATGGATTTCCAAGTGCAAGATCTACAACCATAGAAGCAACATCTTCTGAAGCAATAGGCTGAATTTTTGCCGGAGAAATAGTAACACTTTCGCCTTCATGTGCAGATGCTACAATTCCGCCAAGAAACTCCATAAATTGTGTAGAATGAATAATAGTAAATGGTACTCCTGCTTTTCTAATTAAGTTTTCCTGTGCTTGTTTGGCTCTGAAATAACCGCTTTCCTGCAAACGGTCTGTTCCTACTACCGAAAGTGCAATATGATGTTTTACTCCTGCGTTGATTTCTGCTGCTAATAAGTTTCTTCCTGAAGTTTCAAAAAATTCTAACACTTCTTTATCTGCAAATGATGGAGAGTTTGCCAAATCAATTACGATATCGGTATTGGTTACTGCTTCTGCAAGTCCTTCGCCTGTAATCGTGTTAATGCCTGTCGATGGTGCTGCCGATATTACGTTGTGTCCCTGATCGCGTAATTTGTTTACTACTTTTGTTCCAATTAATCCTGTTCCGCCAATTACTAAAATTTTCATGATTTCTGTTTTTAAATTGTTATAAATGATTTTCACTTTAGTAATAGCCAATTTGCGTGCCATTGAATTAAATCACTAATAATCAATTAGTTACAACAAAATACATGTTTCGAATTTCATTTTATAAAGGGAAATCATTTTGGTTTTCACTTTATATAGTGAAAATCCAAGATTTGATATTGAATTTATTTTTAAGAAAGAATAAAAAAATGCCTGTCACTTTTTAGAGACAGGCATTTAAATGTTTGGTATGATTATTTTAACACATAGAAACATAGATTTTGTTGCTTAAAAAAGACGTTTCACTTATTTAAAACAAATCCCGACGCTTCGGGACTATGTGTGGAAGAAACATGTTTCTATGTGTTTGACTTTTTTACGGATAAAATCATCTTTCTATGTGTTTCACTTTTTACAAATTACATCTAACAACTCTGTTAACTAAAAATATTCTGATTTAGTGATAGCGAGTTTTTTCATTTTAGAATGCAGTGTATTCCCCGGAATATCCAGAACTTCTGCAGCTCCGCCAACGCCGGAGATTTTTCCGTTACATCTTTTTAGGGCGCTGATTATAAAAAGACGTTCCATTTCTTCAAGCGATTTACTAAATATGTTTTCTTCTGCATCATTTTTTTCTGTTTTTTTAGGAAGATACACTTCGCGCAGCACATTGTCTGTTGTCATAAGTACGCTTCGCTCAATAAGATGTTCCAGTTCACGTACATTTCCCGGCCATAAATAACTATGCAGTTGCTGCAATGCTTTTGGAGCAATTCGGTTGATATTTTTGCCGTTGTTTTTATTGTATTTCGCAACAAAAAAATTAGCCAGTGCTTCAACATCTTCCATTCTTTCCCGCAGTGAAGGCAAATAAATAGGAAAAACATTCAATCGATAAAAAAGATCTGATCGAAAACGACCTGCGGCTACTTCTTCTTCTAAATTACGGTTTGTGGCTGCAATAATTCTCACATCTACTTTTATAGTCTCTTTTCCTCCTACCCGTTCGAGTTCCCGTTCCTGAATAACACGTAATAATTTTACTTGTGCTTCAAGCGGCATCTCACCTATTTCATCGAGAAATAAAGTGCTGTTATTCGCCAGTTCAAACTTTCCTATTCGTCTGTCTGTTGCTCCGGTAAAAGCTCCTTTTTCATGACCAAATAATTCACTTTCAATTAAATTCGCCGGCATTGCTGCGCAGTTTACTTTAATCATTAATTTATCTTTTCGGTGGGATGCGTTATGTATCGCGCGCGCAATCAATTCTTTACCCGTTCCTGTTTCTCCAAGAATTAAAACCGTCGAATTAGATTCAGCAACCAATGACATTAAGTGATATACTTTTTGCATTTGCTCTCCGCTTCCTATAATTTCGCTAAAATTGTAAATATTTTTGATTTGTTCTTTCAAATACACATTTTCGTGCTCAAGCTGCTGTCTGTACAAAAGCAGTTTTTCATTGACTTGTATGTTGGCAATAGCAACTGAAATCTGCGAGCATATTCCTTTTAATATGGAAGGATTTAACTGATCGGCCAAAAGCCACATGGTACCAACATTTGAAGTTCCTACTTTTAATAACGCTCCGTAAGCATTTTCAAAACCAACCTTTTTCCAAAGTTGTGCAAAACCTGAATTTGTAAGTCTCAATTCTTCTTCGACATTAAAAACAACAGTACTGCCGCTTTTAATTACCTGAGCGGTATATGGCTCATGAATATCGAGTTTTATTGCCGCCATTTTATCAAAATCTATTTCGGCTTTTTCAAACAAAGTTTTGTCAAACATATACGAACTCAAACCTATTGCGTCATCATCAAAAATGTTGAGCATTGCCAGTTTTGTATTCAGCAAATCGCGAAGCACATTAATTATTGCCTTTTCTAAATCGTTTTTCGTTCTAATTCCGGCTATTTCATTGCTAAATTGCAGCAAAACGGCTTGTTCCTTATTTTTGCTTTCTAATTGTTCATTGGCAATAATATTTGACATTGCTGTAGAAATTTGCGAGCAAATACCCTGTAACAGCGAAATATTAATTTCTTCAATGGCCAGCCATAACATTCCTAACACAATATCGCCATTGCGAAGTGCAATACCCACCATTCTTTTATAACCCAAATTTTTCCAAAAGAAAAGATAAGGCGCCTGGATGCCTCGGTCTATTTCAATATCTACATTAAAAAGCAGCGGTATATAACTTTCTAAAACTCTGTTTTGCAAACCGTCGTTTATAGGAAATTTTGATGCTAATAGTTCCTGCAAAACAGGATTATCTTTTGTAGTAATGCTTTCATCATAAATATACGAACTCAGCGTTGTTCCGTCATCATTTAATTTACGTATGACATATCCCTGCAGCGGATTTATTTGTTTTAATGCGGTACGAACCGCAATAGCAAGATCTTCTTTGTTTCTCACTTCTGAAATATCATTGCTGAAATCAAGAAGAAATGATTTTTCCTTTTCTTTTTTCTCTAACTCTTCATTTTTGATAATGTTAGAAACAGCTGTAGAAAGCTGTGGTGCAATTCCTTTTATGATATTGCGAAACTCTTTTGTAAAGCTGTCTGTTTTATCAGAATAAACATGAATAAAACCAAGTGGTTTATCTTCTGTCCATAAAGTTGCCATTAATATATCGCGAATGCCTCCTTCATAACTAACCTGCAAAAAGGAAGGACTCTCAGGTTTATCCTTAACATCTTCTAGCAAAAAAGATATTGGATTTTCTGAGGCAAGAACTACTTTTATAAAAGGTTCATTAAGGGTAAAATGTGTTTTTTGCAGTTTAGCATAAGCATTCTTTTCTAAAATGTCATCGGCAGCCTTGTCGAGCAAAAAACCCTTATACGTTTTGTCTTTGTGATCTATTATGGTAACCACAGTATGAGTAAAATAGTAAAGGCTTTTTAATCTTTTGGATAAAAGAAAAATCAGGTCTTTTTTCTCTCTTACTTTGGTAATATCTTTTCCTAATTCTAATAGAATTGTGGTTTCATTTTCGAGTAAATTCTTTTCAGAATTTTGTAAAGGATTCCCTATATCACGCAACGGTAAATCTTTATTAATTAAATCATCACTATTTTTAGTTTTTTTCATTTTGCCGGTACTTTCATAAAGATCAACATAAAGACCCATTTTTATGTCAATAGAATTCTCTTTATCTGTACTAAATTATGCAATTTCTTCAAATCCTGCATAAATAGTTTGCAAATTGTATGTCAGAAGTCTGTTAACCAAAAAGCCCATTTCTTACGAAACGGGCTTTCTTTTATGCTTTTTAAATATGAAATTCTAGTTAAAAATAATATCCAATATTACATTGTAAACGGGCATGCCATTTATTATCAAATTCATTATATAAACTTGCCTGACTTCCGCCTAAAAACGGATGATTATATCCCGCAACATATTCTACATAAGTATATATTCCGTCTAATATTCTGATCAATACCCCATTTGTAAGCATATGAGTTGCATTTAGGTTATATTTTTTTCCTAAATATCCATATTCACTGTAAAATGCGATTTCATTTAATGATTTACCTTTAAACGGAATACTGTATTTTGCTGATAAGGCATAAACATCTGCTTTTGAAACTACTTGATACGTATAACCAAAAGATGCCATATCTACATATTCTGAATTCTTGCCTTTAGGATTAAATTGATATTTATAAACTTCTGCTTTTATTCCTAAGTTTTTATAATCCATGTGGTAATGCAGTGCGAATGCATTTCGGCTTCCCATTTTGTTTTCTTCAAAATTATACAATTGTCCAAATTGTCCGGAAGCTCCAATTTTATGCGAAAAATGAGTTGTTTTCAGCTTATACACCAGCTGTCCAGAGACTTGATTGATCTCTTTATTATCTCCCACAACACTTGCAGACCATTGATTTTGCCTTAATGCAGGATCGTTTGTAAAACTTTCCATAGCATTTTTCATAAAAGCAGCCTGCCAATCCCAGGTTTTTCCTTTATGATGATATTTTGTTCCCATACTGTATTTTCCTTCGAATCCCAGTGCATAGCCAATCCCCAGAAACCAGCTGTATGAATTGTAGTCTAAGTTCCCAAAAGGATCTTGTATTAAACCTACCTGAATATCATCTCCATTATCAAAATCATAACCTATCCAGCCTTCCTTTGGCATTGTACCTCCGGATGAAGCCGGCATAAATCGCATATCAGCCATTACTTTGAACTTTTTGTACGATGCATTTACGACAAGACCAAACAAGTCAAATCCAAACTCACCGCCTTCTTTTTTTCTTGTTTCATTATAAAATTCATCTTTATAATGCACTCTAAAAGCTCCGTTTATTGTAAACTGTGGTTTTTCAGAATCTATAACCAAAGTATCCGCCTTGACATCAATATCTGCTGCTTGAGAATAAACAAAATCACTTATAAAAAGTGTAACAAAAATTAAAAATAACCTATTAGCATAGTACATAATTTTTATATTAATTAAATTATAAAATCCAGATTAATTCAAGCGTCAATTAAGGGCATACAATATGGGAGCATGAAATGTACAATGGTACACTATGCCTTATTTTGTTGACAAAATTGATTTATGCCTGAGGAAAAGAATAGCTTTCTAATCTGACAATAGAAAGCTATTTTTAAATATTGGAAAGAAAATCGAAGCTTTATTCTGCTTCTAAACTCTGCATTTCTTTTAATGCATTTTCTAAAAGTAGCGGTAACTTATGATACACTTTATCATTGATTCGTTTATACTTTTTATGCGTTTCTAAATTTGGGAGAAACTCATCTTTTTCTTTTACCATCTTTTTGACTGCGGTTTCAAAATCAGGATAACATCCTGTTGCCACAGCCGCACAAATAGCAGCGCCCAAAGCAGCTGAACCGCTCATTTCATTTCGAACAACAGGAGTTCCGCTTATGTCTGCAAAAATTTGCATGAATAAATCACTATTTGCCCCGCCTCCTGATATAATTATTTTTTCAGGATTATGACCCAGTGTTTTATTCATTAGCTGATAATGATTATTCAATGTCAATGCGATTCCTTCTAAAATAGCGCGATAAATATGCCCACGTCCTTGTTGACCATTAAAGCCAATCATGACACCTTTTCTATAAGATTGATAAGCTGGTGCAAGCCAATCCGGAACGATCATCAAACCATCAGATCCTACGGGAACTTTCAAAGCTTCTTCTTCTAAAATTTGTTCCGGTGAAACTCCTTTTGCTTTTGCTTTGCTGTTTAATTCTTCGCCAATAAGATCTCTAAACCATGAAATTAACCACATTCCTCGTCTTACTCCACCACTTTCGAATAAATAACGATTAGGAATACAGGATAAGTTGGTGAAATAATTATCATGAGCCGGTCTGTTTTCAGTACCTACAACCATAGAGGTGATATAGGTTCCTAAAGAAAATAATCCTCTTGATGAATCTATTAATCCTGCTCCTAAAGCTTCTACTGCTTTATCATTTGCTGTAGCGACTACAGGTAATCCTTCCGGCAAACCGGTTTGTTCAGCAGCAGCTTTGGTTACTGTTCCTAAAACAGTTCCGGGCATTTGCAGTTTTAGTAATTTCTCATTTGGAATTTTGAAACTATCCAAAACAGCTTTATCCTCAGACCAATTCCAGGTTTCCATATCTACAGGAAATTGCCATTGAAAAGCATTTGCAGCCGTATCTTTTAATTCTCCGGTAAGACGATGCGTAATATATCCTGTTGTAGGACATGTATAAGCTATTTCTTCTGAATCTTCAAAAGTTTCATAAGCTCTCACATCCATCCAGCTCATAACCGGGGCAGCCAGATTTCCGTCTTTTTTCATGAATACTCTACAACAACGAATCGTACAAAGACCAACGCCTTTTATCAGGTTTACATCGCCTTTAAAGTTTTTCATTAACCGAATGAGGGCAACTTTTATACTATCCCACAAATCATCATCAGGATGCTCTACATATCCGGTTTTCCTGAATAACATAGGTTTAAGAGGCTCAATTTCAGAATGTATTATCTCACCTTTTGAGTTGATAATATATACTTTGGTGCTTTGAGACCCGTTATCGATTGAAATAAAATATTGTTCTTTCATAACAATTCCTTTTATCTTGTTAAGAATCCGCCATCAACAGCCAGAATATGTCCGTTTACGAAATGAGAAGCCTGACTTGCCAAGAATACGGTTGTTCCCATTAAATCGGCAACATCTCCCCAACGACCTTCCGGCGTATGATCGACAATCCATTTATTACGTTCCGGATTTTCTATTGATGCCTGAGCCACTTTTGTTTTAAAATAACCGGGAGCAATTCCGTTAACCTGCACGTTGTATTGTGCTAATTCATCACAATATGCTTTTGTTAAGCCAGCCAATCCGTGTTTTGTAGCTGCATAAGCCGGAGACCATTGTCCGCCAAGGAATGAAAACAGAGAACAAATATTAATAATTTTTCCGCTTTTTTGAGGAATGAAAAACTTGGTAACTTCTGCCGACATTTCAAAAGCAGCTGTTAAATTGATGCTTACCATCGGATCCCATTCTTTTCTTCCAAAATTCAGGACATCAGCAATTAAGCAAATTCCCGCGCAGTTCACCAGAATATCTACTGATCCTAATTTTGCTACACATTCTTCTACGATTTTTTTTGGAATTCCGTCTTTGGTAATATCAGCTTGCATATACACCGCTTTTCCGCCTTCGTTTTCTATCAATTTATTGAAATCAGCGTCATCCGGCATAATACTTGGCATAAAAACATTAGCGCCTGCTTTTGCTAAAGCCAAAGAAAAAGCTTGTCCTAATCCTGTATTTCCACCTGTTACAATGGCGTTTTTCCCTTTAAGAGAAAAATATCCCATGTTAAAATTTTTAATTTCCATTTTTATATCTTTTTATATTGTTATTGTCCGTTGTGGGCGCAATTAATTTCAACACTTAGAAACATAGGTTTCCCACATAGCTATGTTTGTTAATGCAAGTAAAACGCCTTTACTCATATCCATAAACTATGTTTCTATGTGTTAAATAATATTTTACCAATTACATCCAACGGTTGTTTTAATTTATTTTTTCTGAGTCTGATGTTTAAAAATAGTAACGAAACAAATTGCTGCTATTCCCAGAATTGCACTTATTATAAAATAAGCATTGTATCCTCCTTCGGGACCAAATTTGTTAAAAACCACTGTACTGAAATACGGGATAAAAATGTCTGGCAAGTATCCCAAAAGGGAAATAAATCCTACCGCTGTACCCATTATTTTATTGTCTATTCTACTGTCTCCCAATAATGACCAATACGTACCACGAATCGCATAAACAAACGTTCCGCCAAGTATTATTAAAATATAGTAAACATTAAAATTTGTTGTTGCTGCCGGAAGAAATGCAACTGCAAACAATGTAAGAACGGCTCCCAATAAAGAGAAAACCAATGTGATGCTCTTACCAAATTTATCTGCCAGATATCCTCCTAAAATTCCGCCTATAGGTCTCATCCATAGCACAATTACCATAATGGTATTTACTGTAACGGGAGTGATTTTAAGATTTTTTTCCATAAAACCTCCATAATAATACACTACCCAGGTTACTGCATAAGAACAAAAGATAATAGCTCCCATCAAATACACAAACTTGTTTTTGATAACGGAATTGACATCTTTAAAATCAAAACCTTTTTCTTCTTCGTGACCACTATTTATTGCTGCTAATTCATTTTTATCTGATTTAGCTACTTCTTTTTCTACAAACAAGGCAATAAGAATTCCAACAACAAGTAATACAGACGAATACATGTAAATTACATATTGTAATGCCTCGGTTTTATTTGTGAGCGTTTCTCCTTTTTCTAAAACATGAGAGAAAATAAACAAAGCCACACTTGCTAAAATAGCTTCGATAACGCCTCTGCCTCCATCAAGAAACCCAAAGAAACGCCCCTCTTCTTGCGGAGTAGACAATAGCTTGACCAGCTTCATGTGTGCTCCCCAGAAAGTAAATACCGAAAACACGCCCCACAAACAGAATATACCTATAATTGAAGAATATTCAGGAATTTGAGCAAACCAAAATCCTCCGACTGCTGTACCTAACAAGGAAAAAACCAACAGGTATTTTGCAGAAAATTTATCACTTAATATACCACTTGGGAAATATCCTAATATGAATATAAAACCCAGTACGGTATAAATAATATTAAGATCATCCAAACCAATTTTGAAAACAGATAAAATGGTTTCCTGATAATTTGTCCTTAAATAAATCAGTGGATAAATTGCCCCGGCAGCCAGCACTATGAGGATAAATTGAATATACCTTTTCATACGCTTAGTTTTTAAAATGAATTATTTTTGATATTTTTCACCTTCAACCTGAGGGAAAATGGTTCCGAAATTCATGATTCCGTTAGGATCAAAAGCTTCTTTTAATTTCTCAAGCATGTAATATGCGCTTCCATGTTCTTCTTTTGTCCATTCATTTCTATACTTGCCAATACCGTGATGATGACACATAGAACCGCCAAGTTTTAAGGTTTCTTCAACAATTATAGTTTGTATTGGATGGTGATAAAGACGCATTTCATCTTGTGGCTCGCAATTGATATTGTAGTTGTATACAAAATACATATTGGTTCCGTTGATATAACTATGAGAAGAGTGCCCGCCAAGCATCGTAATATCTTTACTTCTTGGAAATTCTTTTCGAATTCTCTCGATTACATTGTAGTAAATCTTGGTAACGTTTTCCCAATCGGCAGATATTTCGGTTGTAAAACCATCATGAGAATTTTTGGTCACCATGTCTTTAATTTCATCTTCAATTCTTTGCTGTGTCCAGTTAAGATGATTAAACCAGCCTTCGATTAATTTAGAATCTACTTTTTCATTGATCCCTTCTTTATACTTTTCTACAGCTTCTTCTATTCCGGCAGCAGTTGCTTTTACCATATTTTGGTTTCCTTCTGCCATGAAAATTAAAATACACTGCCCTTTATGAAAATGGCTAAAATGCTGCGCCGCATCTTCTTCTGAATATACTCTGGCTACAGAAGGTCGGTATCCGTTTGCCATTACTTCTCTTAAAACCTGAATTCCTGTATCGACATCTTTAAGTAAGTATCCAAAAAAGCGATTGTTTTCAGGGAAATATCTAAATAATTTTACTGTAACTTCTGTGATATAACATAAAGTGCCTTCGTTACCAATAACAATATGTCTTATATCTGGTCCTCCTGCTCTTCTTGGTACATTTTTAATACGAGAAATATGCCCGTCAGGAAAAACACATTCCAGTCCTACAACCATATCTTCTATTCCTCCGTATAAAGTGGAGAATTGTCCAATACTACGGGTAGAAACCAAACCTCCCATTTGTGCAACAGGTTTAGATTGAGGAGAATGCCCCATTGTTAAACCATGCTTTCTAACTTCATCTTCAAGCTCTTGTAAAACAACACCCGATTGAGCGGTAACCTGCAGATTATAAGGATCTATTTTTATAATCTTCTTTAGATTTTTTCCATCAACAATCAAAGTCTGCTCTTTCCAGTTTTCCAAACCACCTTCTGTCGCAGTTCTTCCACTTCTTGGAATAACGTTAATACTGTTTGCGTTACAATATCTTAGAATTTCAGAAACCTGCTCTGCAGATTCAGGATAAACAATTGCAAGAGGAGCCGGAACATCCAAAACTTTCTTTGCTTTAGCATATTTTTTATATCGGTCTGCTGATGCTTCATATAAATCATCATAATTGATGTTTATTTGATCTTGTTTGAGCATCTTTTCTAAATCATTTAAAATCGTTTTATTTTCTTTCATCTTTTTTAAGTTTTCCTGATTAAAATTCATCTTCATTTTATGTTGTACTTATTCCGTTTTTGTAATACAACTATTACGATATAGCAAACGTAAGAATTATATTTCAAATTGAATAATTATTTTCCATAAATTTTATTTTTAAGAAAAATAATGGAAAATAAATCACACAATGAAACGATTCTAAAATATAAAAACTAAAAAAACACTATAAAATGGGGCGATTTCACAGAAAATGGAGTTTAAAATAGAATAAAAAAGGTATGTATAAGATAAATCTGTTTTGTTTTAAATGGAAAATAAAATAGATTTTAGACACACTTTTATATAAATAGTTTTTAAATGGATGGATAAAAAAGAGAAAAAATGGCGATTTTAAAAGAAATGTAATACTTTTACTAAAAAACAATCAGAACAAATGTATAGCGTCAATAAAGAGCTGCTCAACTCTCTGGAGAAAAATATTTATTCCATTCTAATTCAGGAAATAAAAAGAAACAATACATTATCTATTACGGATGCTGCCTCAATTTGTGATTGTTCGCCTTCTAAAATTTCAAAATTTGTACATAAGCTGGGATTTAAAAACTATAAGGAATATTTAGCTTTTATAAGCGGAAAAACAGCTACTGTAATCACAAATGAAAGCGAGCGCCTGAATAAATTCTTAGAGAATTTTAATTCTGAAATTATTGATGAATTCACCGCCTATATTCAGAAATTTGAAAAAATTATTTTATTTGGTTACGGTCCTTCGTTTATTGCGGGTCAGTATTTTGAATATAAGCTTAGAAATCTACTAGAAATCCCGATATGGGCAGTTGCTCATGAAACATCGATAAACGATTTATTGAGTAAAAATAATCTGGTCATTATTTTTTCTGTCACCGGACAATTCAAATCTTTTAAGGAATTGTACGAGAATGTCATTTCAAAAAATAGCAAAGTCGCTTTTATATTAGAAGAAAACCGTACTGAATTTTTAGAAGCATACGATTACACTATTACGCTAAGCAATTATTTGCAAAATCCGGAATTACTGCCTCACGAAAAAACAAGGACAACTTTTTTCGCTTTTATCGAAGCGGTAATTAAAAAATTAGAAAATTCATTTTTTGAAAATACTAAACAAAAAATATAACCGTGAATTTCTGCTTCAATTTTACTTATCAAATGGATTTTTAAAGAAAAATATACAAAAGAGAAAGTGTCTGAAATTTAGTTTAAAAAATTTCATGCCAAACATAAAAAAAGTTTCATTTCATTACGAAATGGAACTTTTTTTATGCCTTTTTAATTTAGATTTCGATTGCAAAAAAAACTTCTTTCAAATCTAAAATTTATAAGTAGAGCTTCCAGATTCTTAACATTGGTTTATTTAATTTGTTGCTTGTATTACAGTATGTTTTTACTTTTTTATATTTCGTAATTAAACTGTTAAATATTTATTAACAGTATAAAAACAAATTGTTAATAGTTAATTCTTTAACAAAGTAAAACTTAAAAAATTATTCTGTAATCTTGTGATTTCTTACAAAAAATCACAAAATTTAATACTTTTCTAATAAATATGCACAAAACTTCTACTCAAAAATTATTTTTTTTAATTGATTTATTTACAAATTATTATAAAACGTGTGTATTTCTTTTCTTCCTATTTATTTCCTTTCAAGGTTTTTCGCAGGATCAGACTCTTGATTTTCGACCTAATTTGGTATCATATAGTCCAAATACGGCTGCTTTTTTGAAATATGGAGATCAACCTGTAAGTAAATACACAGGTATTCCAGGTATTTCTATTCCTGTTTATACTATTAGCAGCAATAACTTTAATCTGCCTATAAATCTTACTTATCATGCCGGAGGAATCAAAATTGAAGAAGAAGCTTCCTGGACAGGACTAGGCTGGTCTTTAAATTATGGTGGACAAATATCCCGTGTAATCAGAGGGCGGGACGATTTTGAGGTTAAAGGCTTCTTTAGAACTGCTAAACCTTTTAAAGATCCTAATGCTGTCAGCGCACTATCCGCTAATACTCAGGTAATCAATGGTGTATATGTGCCTATGAAAGCTGTAAATGGAACAACCGAAATGTACGTCAAGACAGATGATTCATATTACGGTATTGGACAACCGAATGATTTCGGGAGTCAGATAGGTCCGGATGGAGAGCCTGATATTTTTAATTTTCAAGCAGGTAGTTATTCAGGTAAATTTATTATTGATCGACCAACCGTGGGTGGTGAAATATATTCACTTAAGCTATTAAGTAGTGAAAGTAAATTAAAAGTTACTCTTAACACATCTGATAATACATTCAGTATCATTACACCAGATGGCGTTTTTTATGAGTATGCTGTTAAGGATTTACAACAAAGCATGACTACAGACGGGCCTGAAGTTATTGGAAAAAAGCTATTTGATCAGAGTTATTTTTATTACCCCGCATCAAAAAAGCGCCAGTATACTACTACATGGTATCTTTCAAAAATTGTTCTGACAAATGGGAAAATCATAGAGTTTGGTTATGCCAGCGAAGATGTTGTATCGTTTAGCAGAAATCAGACGATTACTATGGCCGTTAAAAAGCCTGCTGCTGATATTCAGAATGAATCTTTGGGATATTTCACCAATACACCTCCTTTTATTATTACAAAATTTATTACTACACAAAAACTTATCAGTTCTATTAAACTGGGAAGTCTTCTTATAAATTTTACCAAAATAAATGATCGAACCGATATTCGTTGTGACCCACAAACACAGCAGGCCGGCAGATTATCACAAATTGCTATTGGTTATAATGGTGCAATTTTTAAGACCTTGATGTTATGGCAGGATTATTTTGATGCCGGTACCAACAGTGGAGATTTATATAATAAACGCCTAAGGCTGTATCGATTTAGTGAATTTAGTCAGGGACAATTTGAAACACATACTTTTTCTTATAATTCTGAAGTTGATGGTGTTACAACAAACCTACCGGAAAAAGACGCTTTTAGTCAGGATTATTGGGGATATTATAATGGTAAAACCAACAACGTACCATTTTTGGTACCTAACCTAAAGGAGTTTAATTTATACCCAAGTTATGCATCTGATATTGCAACAAAATTTTCAGACAGATCTGTTGATGCAAAATATGCCGCTATTGGGGCCTTATCACAAATTACATATCCAACCGGAGGGATTACCAAATTTGTTTATGAATCTAACGATTTTTCAAATGTGCCTTCAATTACTAGTAGTAATGTCCAGGGACTATCAAATTTAACTGGTCCACCTGTAGGTTATGATACAGCTGATCCAAGTTACCCTTTAAACTATGGAAATATTCAGGGCGGGGGGATACGAATAAAAAAGATTTTTACATATGATTGTAATTCGGACAAGGTAAAAGAAACTCGATATGACTATAGCAATAATGGAATAAGTACCGGAAAACTAATGTTTCAAATGATATTTCATGGAAGCGATGAAGAAAACTATTCGTATACTTATACTCAGGGAGGGCAAGGAGGATTCGTTAATTCAAAAAAATATGTGACAAGAGTTAGTTCAAATAGTACTTACAGTTTGGGCAGCAGCGCACAAGGATCGCCTGTTGGATATTCAAATGTCAAAGAGTTTGTCAATGGGCAGCTTCAGGAAGAAGATTTTTTTGAAAATAAAGTTGAAAAACAACACTCTGGTTTTCACTTTGCCATACAACCCGGATGTGGCACATTCGAACTTCCATGTATGGTATATAATCCGTCAATGCCTTCTTATCAAATAACAGGACCTGACTATTTATATAATCGTTCTCAAAAAAACTTTTCAACATCTAACATACCCAATGTTATCAATTATTCTAACGGGGCTTTGATAAAAAAGGTTATTTACAAAACCATTTCGGGCACTGCATCTCCTATTGCAGAAACTGTGTACGGATATGAAAAAATTGATAAAGGTTATGTTGAAGGTTTAGTTGAAAGACAATATATTCCCGGTGGCGACAATATTTCATGTGCGGCCTACTTTTATAAAGTACCAATGTCGGTAAATTTATTAAAAACACAGATAACTACCAGTTTTGAAGGTGCAGCACAAATAACAGAAACCGTCAACATGAGTTATAATGCAGATAATCAGCTGTCAGCAAAAACAAAAAACAATAGTAAAGGACAGCTATTACAAGAAAAATATTTTTATCCTCAGGATATTGTTTTAACACCTGGTAATTTTCCTGGTCAACCCGCAACAACATATTCGCAAATGACCTTGCAAAATCAGATTGACCAGCCGGTAAAAGTTGAGAATTATACTGGTAGTACTTTAATGAATGCTTTTGAAACAATCTCTCAACAAGTAGGCTCTGTTGCTGTTACTAATGCAGGAATATTTAAGCCTGTTACTACAAAAGAATATAAACAGCAAATGCTGACGAATGAAACGACATACAAATACGATAATCAGGGGAATTTGAAAGAAGCAAAAAGAAACGGTGGTGCACCGGTTGCTTATTTATGGAATTATGAAAAATCGTATCCGGTTGCTGAGGCTAAAAACGCAGACGCAGCAGATATTGCTTACACAAGCTTTGAAACCGATGATGATGGTGGCTGGACAAGAAGTGGCACCATTTTAACTGATGGCGTAACCGGCCTTCGTTCATTAAATGGATCTGTCAATTTTTCAACAAATCCGGCAAAAAGTTATATCGTTTCTGTATGGAGTAAAACAGGTACGTCAATAACAATAAATGGACAAGTACCACAGGTTAAGGCTGTAGCCGGAACATATAGTCAATATGAACTGACAGTATCTGGCTCATCTACCGTAACTGTAGCCGGATTGAATATTGATGAAGTAAGACTGTATCCTACCGGATCATTGATGTCAACTTATACCTTTAAACCTTTTGTTGGAATGATTTCAGAAAACAGTGCCAATAATAATATCAAATACTATGAATACGATTTATGGAACAGACTCTCTATAACAAAGGATAGAGACAAGAACATTCTTAATAAAAATGAATATAGACTGACAGGAGCCCGAAGTGCTTGCAACATTTTTTTGAGCAAAAAAGCAGTGGCATCCGTTTATCCTCAATGTGCGTCTAATGCTTTTGGAATACCTGTTACCATCACAATTCCCGAAGCAGAGCACTATTCTATAGTTTCCCAAGCTGAAGCAGATAGCAAGTCTAATGCCCTTGCCCAATCATTAGGAAGCGGCCAAGGTGTGTGTGTTCCAAAATTGTACTTAAACTACATACAAGAAAATGGAGGCACTTCAATTACTATTGGTTTTACTCCGCCTGAAGGTTCAAATCAATTTGTAGTGAGTTGGAATGATATAACGTATCATCAATATAGTGGACAAACTTCGGTAAGCACAACCTCTCCTGTAATTACTTTGCCTGCAGCAGGTAGAACTTATACAATTAGTGTAACTGCAAAATATGGAGTTTATTCAACATCTGATGGTAGGAATTTCTCTTTAGAATCCTTTGGCAATGTTACAATGAGCCAAAATTTCATTAAAGCCAGTTGCTCATGCCCAGTTGCTTACACAGTGCATGCAGGTACATATACTGCAGATACACAAGCCGCTGCAAATCAAATGGCACAAAATGATATTAATGCTAATGGACAGGCTTATGTGAATAGTCACTAATATAAATAAATAAGAGGTTAAGAGAAATGCGATCTATATAAGGCTTCATTGAAGACTTTTCTCTTCTGCTTAATTTTATTTTATTATGAAAAGACTATAAAATACATACATAAGATATCTAATTTAGGCAGTAAGATTTACAAGAATAAATGCAAATGATTTCTCGAAATCAATACTGCTATAAACAATAACAAAAAAGAATATGAGAAAAATATTAAACCTGTTTTTGGTTTTATTTCCAATTGTAGCCATATGTCAGACTCAAACCGAGAATTACATCAAAAGTGCAATTTATAAAGTTCCTTCCCAAACTGTAATTACGGCACCAACAATTACACAAGCCAATCAAAATGTAACCTATTTTGATGGTCTTGGTCGTCCTTTACAAGAGATTGCCTATTTGCAGTCAGGATCTGGAAAAGATATTGTTAAACCTATTGAATATGATGCCTTCGGTCGTTCGGAAAAAGAATATTTACCGTATGTTTCTGCTTCCGCAGGGTCGCTGAATTATATTAGTACGGCATTGACAGATGTTAAGAATTACACTCAATATGCTGGTCAAAATCCCTTTAACCAAAGATTATTTGAAGCCTCTCCTCTAAACAGACCACTTAAACAAGCAGCACCGGGAAGCCTAAGCGATTGGGCCTTAAATTCAGGACATGAAATAAAATTTGATTATCAATCTAATATCGCAGGAGAAGTAAAATTATACACCGTTATTACAACTTGGGATTCAGATAAAAAAATATACAACACCAGTTTAGGGAACAATGATGGCACTGTTTTTTATGAACCCAACCAATTGTACAAAACGATAAACTACGATGAAAACACAGCCGCAACTCCGAATGAAATAAACGGTTCGACAGTAGAATTTAGAAATAAGCAAAACCAGATAGTTCTGAAAAGGACTTATGAAACCGGTATAAAACACGACACTTATTATGTATATGACGACTTTGGCAATTTAACTTATGTATTGCCTCCCCAAAGCCAGGTTAATCCTAATATCATTACAACCGGGTATAATAATTTTTCTACTTATATTTATCAAAATGTTTTTTCGGGCGCTAGCGGCGGCGGCGGCGTTAATATAGATATTACTAACAATACATTAACAGTAGCCTTTAGTGGAGGTTTTTCTCCATCAATGCTAAGCACTACTCCTCAAGATTTGCCTACAACTCCCTGTATGTTGCCTGATATGTATTTGGGAACTATTTGTACAGGAAACTATAGTGTGGTAATTATTGGCGGTAAACTTAAATTAAATTATATTACTGGTGGAACTGCCACTGGTTTCAATGGTACTTTTTCTTTTCCACTATCAACAAACTGTAGTCCACAAGCCCCTAATGTAATTACTCAAATTCCTGTTGACGATATATCTACAGCAGTTATAAATTCAGCTAATGCCCCGCTTTATTTAACAGCTACCAATTCTATTCGTCTAATTGATGGATTTCATGCACAGGCAGGCAGCACTTTCAGTGCAAAAATTATCTCTGGAAATACTGTATTAGACAATTTATGCTATCAATATAAATATGATGGTGCAAATCGATTGGTTGAGAAAAAATTACCAGGTAAAGACTGGGAATACATTGTTTATGATATCCTTGACAGGCCCGTCTTAACACAAGATGCAAATTTAAGAGCCAAGAAAAAATGGTTGTTCACCAAATACGATGCACTCAACAGACCTGTTTATACAGGTGAATATTTTAATGACAGCCAAATAACCAGAGCCAATGTGCAAAGTTTGGCTAATGGTACTACCCTGTTCGAAACCAGACAAGCTACAGCACAAGCAATTTCAGGAACAAGTGTAAATTATACCAATGTCGCTTTTCCTAATTCAGGAATTGATTTATTTACGATCAATTATTATGATGATTATCTGAATATAAATTTAGAAAATGGTATTGCAGCAAATGCGGTCTCATATGGAGTAACGCCCATTAGTAATGCACAAGGTTTAAATACTTGCTTTAAAATTCGGGTTTTAGAAACTGCTAACTGGATAACAAATGTCATTTACTATGACAATAAATCGAGAACTATTTACAACTATAATAAAAATAATTTTCTCAATATAGAGAGTACCGTAAAAAGTCAGTTTGATTTTACAGGAAAAGTTCTCGAAACAACCAGTACACATCAAAAAGGGACCAATGCAATTCTTACAATAGTTGATACCTTTACATACGATAATACAGGAAGACAACTTACACAACAACAAAAAATAAACACCCAGACTCCTGAAATTATAGTATCCAATTCTTATGATGATTTAGGACAATTAATTACTAAAGGCGTTGGTGGAAAAATTAGCCAATCGCGTTTACAGACTATAGATTTTACCTATAATATTCGTGGCTGGCTAAAAGCTATAAACGATTCAGATACCAATAATGCAAGCATTACAATGGGTGCCGGAGATTTATTTGGTTTTCAGATTAATTATAACAATCCTTCTTCGGGAAAAGCATTATATAATGGAAATATCAGTCAGGTATTCTGGAAAACTGCTAATGAAGATACAAGCTTAAAAAATTATAATTATTCTTATGATAATCTGAATAGATTAGTAGATGCCACTGATAATTTAGGCAAGTTTAGTGAAACCATGAAATATGATAAAAATGGAAATATCACTTATCTCAAACGTATGGGAGAAGTTGTTGGTGATCCTATAGTACCTAATATTAATGTAGCAGCTCATTTTGGTGTTATGGATGACTTAACTTATACTTATGATTCCGGAAATAAACTCATGAAAGTAGCAGATGCAGCTCCAATTGATCAATATGGCTTTAAAGATGATGCCGTAAACCAGACTGCAGATACTGAGAACGACTATAAATACGATAATAACGGAAATATGATTGGCGATACCAATAAAGGCATAACCGATATAACATACAACCACCTAAATTTACCTTCAAAAATAACTTTAAACACAGGTGTTATTGATTATAAATATGATGCCACCGGTGTAAAACAGCAGAAAATAGTAAACGGAATCACTACTGATTATGCAGGAGGTTTTATTTATGAAAATAATAACTTAAAGTTTCTATCACAGCCAGAAGGTTATATCACTAATAATAATGAAACTTATGATTATATTTACCAATATAGAGATCATTTGGAAAATGTTAGATTGAGCTATGGTGATAAAGATAACAATGGAAGTATTTCAATTAATGAAATTATTGAAGAAAATAGTTATTACCCATTTGGTTTAAAACAAAAAGGATATAATAATGGAACAATACTTGGCAAAGGAAATTCGACTGCACAAAAATATAAGTTTCAAGGTCAGGAACGACAAGACGAACTGGGATTGAATTGGGACAATCTAAAGTGGAGAAATTATGACCCGGCTATTGGCAGGTTTATGTCTGTCGATCCCTTGGCTCCCGATTTTCCTCAATGGTCGCCTTATGTATTTAGTGGGAACTTAGTTGTTGTTTCTAAAGAATTAGAAGGAATGGAACCTAAATTTATGATTGATAATGGTAGATTGACCTCAGGAATGGTCTCATTATTAAATGCTGCATATGGCTACTCAATCTCATCTTTAGAAGAAACAAGTTGGGTTTTATGGTCAGATCCAAGAGTTGTTGCCTGGTATAGATTAATGGGTAGTAATATATCAGCAACTACTAAAGGATATGCGGTAGCTCATGACGGAGGCTATAATAATGGCAAAGGCAGTCGAAATGATGATGAATGGTTTGGATTAATCGCTCATGAGCAAAGCCATAGAGAAGATTTTGAAAATCAAGGACCTTCATTTTATATTAAATATGCCATGCAAGGCATTACAGGTTATGAAAATATTGATACAGAAGCAAAAGCTTTTAAAAACGGAAGTGATGATCATGCAATAGATTATGCAGACAAACTACTTGCTTATAAAAAAGGTGAGGTCATGGAAATTTTTAAAAATGGTGGATTGACAAATAATCAAAAAGCTCAATTTTTACAGAGTACAGGAGCAAGATTCAGAAGAGATGTTATTTTGAACGATCGTATTTCTTATGCTAATTCAAGACTCTCAAATATTTCGAAAGAAATAACCAAAGTAAAAATGACGCCAGGTGTTCAAAAATTCTACAATCGATACATTAATTATTATAATAAAATTATACAAGATGCAACAGATGAACAAGATGAAATTACCAAAAAATATGGATATTAAAAAAATAGTTTTTCTCATCATTATATGTTTTCATTTTGGAAGCTGTTTCCAGTTTAATGGAGAAAAAATAGAAATAAACTATAGAGATAAAACGATCCGGGTTTTATCGGATGATTATATAATTGAATCCGTAATGATGAAAAATAATCAAACAAAATATTATGTTTTGGAGTTGAAAGACACAATAAAAGGGAGTCAAATAATTAATTTTAAAGATAAACCTTCAGGCTATAATATTGTTGTAGATAGTTTAGATCACTATTGCTCATTAACGCCAGATGTAGATTCACCTGGATTATGGGTAACAATTATAAAAAAAGGTTTAAAAAGTAAAACGAAAAGAGATAAATTTAAAGAAATACAATATTTCAACTACAACAAACTGCCCTGTGGCTCAACATTAATTGATACAATTTCAGCAAGTAACCCATACAAATAAATGCAGTTACCAAGGAAGGAAAAAATAATTGGAGAATGTATTAATAACATGTTTTTCATTTTTCGAAACCCTGGATATTAGTATCATTATTTATTAAATAAAACCACTTTTAAAGGGATGAGTCCAATACTCATCCCTTTATATTTTTAAGAAACTTCAAATTGAATATACAGCAAACTACACCAAAGAAGTACCGCCATCAATAATTAATGTTTGCCCCGTTCCATATTCCTGTTCTAATAAATACACAAATGTTTTAGCAATATCTTCTGCTTCACCTACACGTTTTAACGGTAATGCATTTCCAATGGTGGTATACATTGCTTCTCTGTCGCTTTGTGACATACCGCCCCAAAGTTCTGTTTTTACAACTCCGGGAGAAACAATATTTACTCGTATTGGCGCAAGTTCCATTGCCATTGCTCTTGTAAAACCTTCCATAGCAGCACAAATACTTGCTCCTAATGCCCATCCTTTATTAGGTCTGTTACTTGCAATACCACTCGTTAAGACAATAGAACCTGTAGATTTGATAAATGGCGCAGCATATTTTACAGCTGTAAAAGCGCCCCAATAACGGATATTAAAATAATTTTTAGCATCTTCTAAAGTAATATCCGCAACATTTGAAAGAATAAGATTTTCTCCGGCTGTAAAAACCAAATGATCAAATGAACCAATTTTTTCAAATAGGTTTTTCACCTGTATTTCATTCGTTACATCAACCGCATATCCAATATTTTCAGCTCCTAATTTTTCCAAAGCTTTATCTATTCGGTTTTGATTACTTGAAACAATGATTACATTGCCGCCTTTTGAAACAACAGATTTTGCCGTAGCCAGACCAATTCCTGAACTTCCGCCAATAATTACTACTTTTTTGCCTTTTAGATTTTCCATTTTTTACTTTTAATGTTTTGACTATTTCGTCGAACAAAAGTAGAAAGCGAGATACCGAAAGGATTTAACAATTGTTAAAAAGCAAATTAGAGCGTATTTTTTTAATTCTGCTTAAAGATTGTTTTGCGATGCCAAGATAAGAGGCAATATCAGTTTGTGAAACTCTCGATGCGATATTGGATTGTCGCACAATAAATTTTTGATAACGTGAAGTAGCATCTTCACCAAGATAAAAATTGCGCAATTCTACTTTATGAAGCAAAGCCTGTTGAAATATAGTATCCAACATTTTTTTAAAATAAGGTAAATCAACATACAAAGAATCTAGTTTATTTCTTTGTAAAACAATTACTTCTGCATGACAAGCTGCCTGAATTCGATCTGTTGAATGGATATTTTCTGTAAAGCTTTTTAAAATAGTACAAAACTGATCTTCACCAAAAAAGAAATGAACAACTTCATTTCCTTTATCAGTAATACTCGCTATTTTTAATACACCTTTGCAAACAAAAAATATTTCGTTTGCAATTTTTCCTTCTTCAAGTAAAACCTCACCTTCTTTTACAGTTCTGTATTCTAAACTTTGTTCAATACTTTTTTTATCTTCCGCAGGTATTTTTTGAAAAAGTTCTAAATAATTAAGAAGCGGTTCAAACGTATTATTACAGTCTTTTTTAAGCATTTTTAGTATTCACTTTACCCTATCAAAGATAGCAGATTTATTACCATTTTGCACTTGGCATCTTTTACGTTAAATTTGCACACGGCAAAACGAGTTAAACAAAGAGCAATTGGAAAAAGTGGAAAATGAAAGAACAAGCTGGGCTATTTGTCCGGAATGTCAGGGACAAGGCAAAAAAAGTCAACGGCTTAGCAAAAAAGTACGGCTTCACTATCAAATCGCGCTTGATCAATTTCAAATAAAGAACGAAGGAACACCTCCCGTTCGTCCTAAAGCGCACTTAAATTCGTGTTTGAAATGTTCAGGATCAGGATTGCTTTCTTCTGATAATCCTCCAATTGCCGATACCGAAAATTACCCGCACGTAGCTATTATTGGTGCCGGAATAGGTGGCGTTGCTCTTGCTGTGGCTTGTTTACACCGCGGAATTCCTTTTACAATTTATGAACGTGACAATAACTTTAACGCCCGATCTCAAGGCTACGGACTTACTTTGCAGCAAGCCAGTAAAGCAATTGAAGGATTGGGGATTTTCTCACTTGAAGAAGGTGTTATCTCAACAAAACATATCGTTCATACTACCGAAGGAAAAGTGATTGGCGAATGGGGAATCAGAAAATGGATGCAGTCTGATTTGAAAACTTCGCCCAGGCGCACAAACATTCATATCGCGCGACAATCTTTGCGTTTAGCTTTGCTGGAACAACTGGGCAGACATGATACTGTACAATGGGGACATCAATTAGTAGATTTTAAGCAATCTGATAATGAAGATATTGATTTACGTTTTGAAGTTAACGGCGAAATTAAAAACGCTAAAGCAGATCTTGTAGTTGGCGCTGATGGAATTCGCAGTTCTGTACGTAAATTATTAATTGGTGAAGATGTTACGCCTTTACGTTATCTCGATTGTATTGTAATATTAGGGATTTGCCCGTTAAATGCTCTCGAAGATGTTAGTAGTTCTTTATTAGATTCAGCGACGGTATTTCAAACTGCAAATGGCAATGAACGAATCTATATCATGCCTTTTACATCAGATTCTGTCATGTGGCAGCTTAGTTTTCCGATGCCTGAAAATGAGGCAAAAATGTTGAGTGCAAAAGGACCTCAGGCACTTAAAGAAGAAGCTTGCCGCAGAACGCAGTGGCACGATCCAATTCCTCAGATATTAGCCGCGACTTTAGAAACTCAGATTTCAGGATATCCTGTATATGACCGCGAATTACTCGAGTCTGATTTGTTGGAGAAAGGCGGGAAAATAACGCTTATCGGCGATGCGGCTCACCCAATGAGTCCGTTTAAAGGGCAAGGTGCAAATCAGGCACTTTTGGATGCGCTTACGCTGGCTCGCGGAATTTCAAAAGGATGCAAACCTTTATCGCAATGGAAAAAAGCCGGATTAAGAGAACGTGTATTAACCGAATTTGAGTCAGAAATGCTAAAACGCAGCGCTGTAAAAGTAAAAGATTCAGCAGAAGCCGCACAGTTTCTACATTCTGAAATTGTTCTTCGTGAAGGCGATGAACCAAGAGGGCGTTATTTAAAGAAAAAAGATTCTGAATAAATTTTGTATTTATCATCTCACTTTATTCCAAAAAAAATCCCTAAACATTACTATATAGGGATTTTTAATTCTTCTAAAACAGCATAATTATATATTCTTGCTTTTAAAAACGGTTAATTTTTCTCTTGTCATTTCGTTTATCGTGTATGAGATTCCACCCATTCCTATTCCCGAAGAATCTCTTCCGCCAAACGGCATCCAATCGACTCTAAACGCCGTATGATCATTAATCATTACAGCCGTAGCATTTAATTTTTTTGCAGTTTCCAAAGCAATATCTATATTTTTTGTAAATACAGCTGCCTGAAAATGAACATCTAAGGCGTTTGCTCTTTTTATGGCTTCTTCCCTATTTGTATAAGAATAAATACATACTACGGGTCCAAAAATTTCATTGGTTGATACTTTAGAATCTTCTGATGGATTGAACAAAACGGTGGGTTCAAAACAAGTTTCTGAAATTCTTTTTCCACCGGTAATTAGTTTAGCGCCTTTTTTAATCGCTTCATTAACCCATTCTTCGACACGAATCAATTCTTTTGGTGTAATAAGTGAACCTACATCTGTTGTTTCATCAAATGGGTTTCCGACAATTAGTTTTTTTGTTGCCTCAGAAAACTCCTCAACAAAACGATCACAAATTTCCTCGTTTACATACACTTTCTGAACCGAAACACAAACCTGACCCGCGTGATAAAAACCTCCTTTTACCAAATCAGGAATCATTTCGCTAAAATCAGCATCACTTTCAACAATTACGGGTGCAGCTCCGCCATGTTCTAAGGCACATCTTGTTCCCGGAGGTAATTTGCTTTTTAAATACCAGCCTACTTTTGCAGATCCAATAAAAGTGAGAAAATTTATTCTTGAATCTGTCACCAGTAATTCTGATGTTTCATTATCACAAAGTACAACCTGAAGCCATCCCGAAGGCAAACCTGCTTCTTTTAAAATATCTGCAAGTGCAAGACCGGATAATGGCGTATTGCTCGACGGTTTAAATACAACCGGACAACCTGCCGCAATAGCTGTAGCAATTTGATGCACAGCCAAATTTAACGGATGATTGAAAGCACTAACAGCGACAACAACACCAATAGGTTCTTTTGAAGTAAACGCAATCCTGTTTAACGAAGCATCTGTAAGTCCCATCGGGATTTGTTCGCCTTTTATTTGTGCGATATGTTCCGCAGCAAGCTTTACTCCTTTTATTGCTCTGAATATTTCTGCTTTTGAATCTTTATACGGTTTTCCGCCTTCGCTTATAGCCAAATGTATTAGTTCTTCGCTCCTGTCATTCATTATTGAAGCTGCTTTTTCGAGTATCTCAATTCTTTTATAAGCCGGAAGCCAATTCGATTGATCGTCAAATAAATTTTGGGCAGTATTTAATATTTTCTCAATATCATTTTTGCTGATTAACGGCAGTTCTTTTACTATACTCTGATCGTATGGGAATATTATTTTTGCAGTCTTTTCCATAATGTTTTTTAATATGTGCTTAAAATCATGTTCTGTATTACTTGTTTTACAGCACTATTTTATGATTTAGTTCTTTAAATTTAATCAAATTATCGATGACTACAATGTATTATTAACACAATATTTGGTTATTTCCGGTCTTATAAATACACTAAAGGTGTCGTTAAAACAATTTCTCTGTTTTCTAATAAAGGAACAATTTTTTGTAAAACTATATCCTGAAAATGAGGCGAATTTCTATGATCTGCGATTGCCGCTTCATTGGTATATCCTTCAAATAATATTAGCGTATTTTCATCTGAATTACTTTGGTGAATTTTATAAAACAGATTTCCCGTTTCTTTTATGCTTTCATCATGTACTGTTTTTAGCAAGTTTAAAACGTTTTCAATCTGACCTTCTTTTACTTTCCATGTTGCAAAAACATGTATTGGATTTTGATTTTCCATGACAATTACTTTTTAGCTTCTAAAACAGCAATCATTTTCTCGGCTACACCTTTTGCGGAAGCAGGATTTTGACCTGTAACCAAATTACCATCTGCAATACTGTGCGCTGACCATACGGCTGCGGCGTGAAATTTTGCGCCTTGTTCTGTTAGTGCAGTTTCGAGCAAGAAAGGCACATCGGCAATAGCGTAGCCTCTTTCTTCTTCGTCTGTAAATGATGTGATGTTTTTACCATTTACCAAATAAGATCCGTTGCTTAATTTTACATTTAATAATGATACAGGACCGTGACAAACAGCTCCAACAACTGCATTTCGTTCGTAGGTTTCTTTAATCACTTTTTTCAAAAGTTCATTTTCCGGCATATCAACCATTGGTGCTAATCCGCCGGGAACAAAAATGGCATCATAATTACTAACATCAACGTTTGATAATTTAACAGCTTTTTGCATAGTTTCCCAACCTTTACCTATTAAAAAAGCAAGATTATCAGGATCATTTGCCAAATTAAGCGCGTCTAAATAAGGTGTATCTCCGGTTAAGCTGGCAAAGTCTATTTGGTAATTGGCTCTGTCAAATTCAGCATAAGGGTGCGCTACTTCAGGAAGAAAATTTCCTGTTCTTCTGTTGTTTGGTCCAATTGTATTGGCATTGGATACAATAATTAAGATTCTCTTTTTCATGGTGATTCATTTTTAAGTGTTGATTTTTTGTTTACTGTAAATTGTATTGGTTAACAATTATTTACAGGACAAATTTATACCAGCACGCCTCCTCAATACGAGGAGCGAAGTCACAAAAAAAGTGTGACGAAAATCACACTTTGAGTATTAGAATGTTTGTTATTTATTGTGAGAGTAAAGCCTGCTTAGGGTTTCGCGGCTAACGCCCAGATATTCGGCAATATATTTCTTGGGAATTTTTTGCATTAGATCCGGATAAAGAGCTGCAAATTCTTTATAACGCTGCTGCGGTTTATTAGAAAGTAACGAAATAATCCTTTGTTGAAGTGCAATGAAACCTTTGGTCAGTTTTATTCTAAAAAAGTGTTCCATTTTATGAAGCGCAACCGAGAGTTGTTCCCTTCCTTCAAGTGTAAGGCACAAAACTTCTCCTGCTTCCATACAAACCACATACATATTTGCCGGTTTTTGGTTGAAATAAGAAATGTAATCAGACATCCACCAATTTTCGGTAGCGAATTGTACGATGTGCTCTTTTCCGTCTTCATCAAGATAAAAAACCCTGAAAATACCGCTCATAATGATGTATTCATATTTTGCATCATCTCCTTGCTGAACTAAATATTGATTTTTTAATACCTTTCTTATCGTGAAAAAGGGTTTAATCGACTCAAACTCTTCATCATTAATAGGTATTATTTCTTCAATATGTTTTCTAAGCTTTTCCATAATCTGTGTTTGCCAAATCAAAGATAAAAGATTTATCGTTGTTTCGAAACATTCAAATTATATATATCGGTTTATAATATTCTCAAAAAGTTCTTGTTTTCCGCTTTGTAATTCGATCTCGCCATTTTCTTTTGCAATATCATAGAGATCTTTAAAGTTTAATTTTCCTTCTTCAAATTCTTTTCCTTTTCCACTGTCAAAAGAGCTGTAACGTTGTTCTCGCAGACTTTCATAAGGTGAAGATGTTATAATTTTATCTGCAGTCAATAAAGCTCTTGCAAAGATATCCGCTCCGCCAATATGTGCCAGAAAAAGATCCTCGATATCGGTAGAATTTCGCCTTATTTTAGCATCAAAATTTACGCCGCCGCCCTGAAGACCTCCGGCTTTTAGAAAAACCAACATCGCTTCTGTAACATCCTGAATGTTGTTTGGAAACTGGCTTGTATCCCAGCCACTAAGCTGATCTCCCCTATTGGCATCAATACTGCCCAACATTCCGGACATGGCGGCTACTTCAAGTTCATGCTCAAAAGTGTGCTGTGCTAATGTGGCGTGATTTACTTCGATATTTATTTTAAAATCTTTTTCTAAACCATATTGACGCAAAAAGCTAATCGTTGTAGCACAATCAAAATCATATTGATGTTTGGACGGTTCCATTGGTTTTGGCTCAATTAAAAAGTTTCCTTTAAAGCCTTGTCCTCTGGCATAATCTCTGGCTTTGGCTAAAAATTGTCCCATATGATCCAGCTCGCGCTTCATATCTGTATTCAGTAAACTTAAATATCCCTCACGTGCTCCCCAAAAAACATAATTTTCACCATCTAAAGCAATTGTGGTATCTAAAGCTAATTTTACCTGAGCCGCGGCTCTTGCCAATACTTTAAAATCAGGATTTGTTGCGGCTCCGTTCATATAACGCGGATTAGAAAAGCAATTGGCGCTTCCCCACAAAACCTTAATTCCCGAAGCAGCTTTTTTTTCTTTTATATATTCGGTCATTGTCGCCAATCGCAACTCTGACTGTATAAAATTTTGTCCTTCCTGAACCAGATCATAATCATGAAAACAGAAATAATCAAATCCCATTTTACTTATAAATTCAAATGCAGCATCTGCCCTGTTTTTCGCCGCCTGAATGGGCTCTTTAAATTCATTCCAGGTAAAATTTTGGGTTGCCGGACCAAAAAGATCGGCTCCGTTGCCCCCAAAGCTGTGCCAATATGCCACTGCAAATTTAAAATGCTCCTGCATTGTTTTTCCTGCTACAATCTGCTCCGGATTATAGTATCGAAACGCTAATGGATTATCTGAATCTTTTCCTTCAAAATTAATCCTGCCAATTCCTTTGTAATATTCTTTATCTCCTAAAACTACCATCTCCCCTCGTTATTTATCTAATTTAACCCCATTTTTTATAATAACCGCAAATATATAGTCAAAAAGACCATTTCATATATCAAA
This sequence comes from Flavobacterium sp. N1736, assembly GCF_025947065.1. Classification (NCBI taxonomy): domain Bacteria; kingdom Pseudomonadati; phylum Bacteroidota; class Flavobacteriia; order Flavobacteriales; family Flavobacteriaceae; genus Flavobacterium; species Flavobacterium sp. N1736. The sequence goes on along the minus strand of NZ_CP109994.1, from coordinate 1,132,296 downwards.
ATCAGTTTGAAAAATGCAACTTTAACATCTATTTTTGTTATTTATTTTTGATTTAAATAGGAAAAACAGTCAAAGTTTGTCATTACATACCACGCCAAACCCGACAGGTTTTTAAAACCTGTCGGGTTTAAATACGCAAAAACTATTTAGAGAAAAACAAAACAGGCTGTCCGAAAGGGCAGCCTGTTTTCAATTATAAATTATGTATCTATTATTTATTTCTTAATAAATTTTTGTGTGTATTTTGCTTTATCTGTCACGATATTAATGATGTACATTCCTTTTGCGAAATTACTAACGTCAACTTGGTTATTGCTAACTTTTGTATGGATTGATTTTCCTGAAATATCATAAACGGTTACATTTACAACTTCATCTTCTGTTATAATATTCAGAATATCAGATACCGGATTCGGGTAAATTCCAAGTTCCAGTTTATTGAAATCGCCAATTCCGAGGTTAACAGTTGCTTTTACTGTAATAGCTTTTTCGACTGATTTACCATTAGAATTAAAACTTACTACAACGGTTGATTCGCCGGAAGTTTGAGGCGTTAAAATCAGTTCTTCATTGGTATTTATTATTGCTGAAACGACTGCTGTATCGCTATTTGATTTTACCGTTTTTACAATTGCCGACGATAGATTATCTGTATCTGAAACAACATTTTTTAAGTTGATTGCTGTTGCGCCGCTTACTGAAACTTCTGATGGTAATGTACTATTTACAACCGGTAAAGCATTATCCGGAAAAACCGCGATGGCGGGAAACCAGTAATAATCATCTAACGTTTTAGTGTTGATTAAAGTTCCTGTATTATTAAAAGTATGAATCCAGTTTTTTTGATAATGCGCTCCAAATCCGCTTTCTGTTGTATTTAGAATTAACTGATCTGAAATGGGATCAATACGTAATCCCGCTCCGTAAGGAATTTGTTTGTAAGTTCCTGTTTGTCCCGGAATTACTGCAAAATTTTCATTGAATGTTTTTGTGGTAACATCAAATTTTATAATTTGAATTCCTGAATTAAAACTATTTATTGAATTAATCCAGTATAAAGCATTTTGCTGATTACTTGCACTAAAACTTCCTGCATTCCAAGCGCCCCATGAACCTAAATATTTGGTAGTAGGAATTGCATATTCTGTAAGAGCAAATGTTGTGGCGTCAATATTAATTAACTTTTGATTCTGAATTCCCCAAACAGTTCCGTCTTTTGCCTGAACAACGGAATGAAATGCACCCGAAATAGTTTTTACCAACGTATTTGTATTTGGATCAATTACCAAAATTCCGGCAGTTTGTTTTACGGCAAATACATATTGAGACGTACGAATCATATTCCCTATTTGTCCGGAATACTGGCTTCCGCCGCCAGTTCCTGTTATAAGATTTCCTACTTTCATATTGGCAATATCAAATAGATAAACTCCGTTTGAAGCACCAATATAACCTGTGTTTTCATTAACGCCTATAAAAGAACGTCCGTCACCGCCGCCGATATTATCAAATCCGGCAATTTTTTCCATGTTTTGTGCATTGGCAACAACCAATCTTCCACCGGGAGTATAATTGGTGTCTCCGCCGTCTTTTGCCTGTTTTGAAATAAAATAAAATTTATCTCCGTAAATGGTTCCGTATTGTGTAGTTGCCCCAAATGCCTGACTACTATTTGCAGTACTGTAAACTCTGTAATTAACAGTACCATCATTATTAACAAAATTCACAGATCCGTTTGTGTGACCAAACCATTCTTCATTTACCATAAAAAATCCGCTGGTAAATACTGTTGCTGCTGCATAAGGCGTTACAGGCGTAAATGTTTCTACAATTGGAGATTCTTCAAATGCCAGATTATAATTCCAAACATCCCAGGAACCGTTTTCTAAAACACGGCTGCTTGCTCCCCAGCCCGAATAACCAAAATCGTCATTAGCAGGATCTTTTACCCAATACGACCAATATCCGTTATTTAACCAGCCTGATTGCCAATGATCATCAGTATCTATAGCTGTGTAATTGTCAAAATCGTAAGCAGTTGTATTAACAATACCATTTACCGGATAATACGGATACGTTACGTTTGCATCTTTATAAAGTCCGTTTGTGTTTGCACCATCCAAATCAAAACCTAATCCGCCAATTGCAGTTCCTAAACCACCCGGCACATTTTGATAAAGCAACGAAAAAAGGCGATGATCTGCTTGTAATATTGCTTTCATCATATCTTCGCCGGTTGCTACACCATCCCATCTAAAACCCCAGATTAAAGCATCAGAAGTTTTGCCGTCATTCCATTGTACAGCAAACGCCGCCTGATTAGAACCTGTACCAACCCAATACTCAATATCATCAAAAGTTGTGGTATTTGCCTTTTTATGCTGCTGATTTTTAGCCGTTTTTTGGTAAATATCATCCCTAAAAATGCCTTGTACTTTTACTTGTGCATTCGTAAAAAATGCAAAAAGTAACATCAATATTAAAAAGTAATTTTTTTTCATAATTATATTTAATTTAAAATTCTATAGTTTTTTATTAGTTAAGGTATAAGTCGTATGCTCCGGCTACTTCTGTAGAAACTTCTCCCAGCCAGCCTGCTTCCTGATTGGTTGCTGTATAAATTTTAACGAAATCTATTCCGGGAAGTTTTACGTAATTTCCGTTTTTATCTACCGCCCAGGCGATATCAATATTCGAAGCTTCGTCGTTATTTGGCGCATTATCTGCATAACCAAAATCAAGCGATTTGCCTACCCAATAATTTCCGGTACCGCTTTGATCGTAAAAATTTCCTTCAAGTCTTGTTCCTTTAAGTGTGTATGACGCATCAGCAATCCATAAGGGATAATAACTCTGATCGTGAAAGCCATTTTTTGTTTTGTATCCTGAATTTCCAAGATTATCCTGCCATTTGATATATTCTACATCTATTTGCCAAAAATCTGTTCCTGCAATGGGAGATTTATTAGAGTCTGGTTTGAAATACGTTATGCTGTAATTTTTTACCGTTGTATTTTTAAAATATTCACTTCCGGCAATTTCGTACCATTCATCTTCATCGGGTTTTCCGTTTTTATTTTTGTCGTAAGCCACCAAAATAATTCCGGGTTCACAAGATCCGGCGCGGGCTTCATTGGCTTCAGTTCCCCAAAATGCATTTCCCATAACTTTAAAATCACGTCCGTCCATATTGGGAATCGTATGATCAAAACCAAAAACCACATAACCGCCAAAACCACCTAAGGATATCAACGTGCTATTTGCACCAACAAGCGATTTTTTTGCTGCGCTGATGAGATTAGTTTCTGTATTTCCTGCTACATATTCCGGAATTCCGTTGGTAAACTGACCAATTGCGGGACGAAAATCAAATACATTGGATATGTATTTGCTGTAATTTCCGGGCTCTTTCGTGACATTAATAATCGATTGGTATGTTTTTACGACGCCATTCGTTTCTACTTTTAAAGTGAGCGGATAATTTTTTAAATACGGGCTGATAAAATCCAACTGTGAAGTTTGCGAAATCACAGAATCATGAATGCTCCAGGTAAATTTTGAATTTTCCGGTAAATCTGTAGTGATATTCAGAACCTTAAATCGGTTAATTGTGTAGGTTTCCTGAAGTATTTCTGCCGAATTTTCATTTCCCTGTTCGTCTTCTCTATCCGTTTGACAAGCTATAAATCCGAAAAGAATGAAGAGCATGATGAGTTTTAAAATTTTAAAAGAATTTATTTTCATATTCTAGTTTTTGGTTATAAAAGCGATATGCGCAGGGATATTTCCTGCTGTAGTTTTCCATTTTAATTTGCCTTCGGGTGTAAAACAATAGATGTAACCTGTTACGACATAATTTTGAGCATCGGTGATATAAATCTCTTTCGTTTCGGGATTTACCTGAAGTCCGTACGGAATCATGATTTGTTTATCTGTACCGTCTGTAATGATTTTATTATTGATTATCTTTTTGGTTTTTGTATCTAATATTCCGTAAGTTACCTGATTACTATTGGTTAAATAACTCCAGGAAACACTGTAGAAATAAAGCAAATCGTCGACCAGACAAGTATCTGAAACGGGAATATCAAGCTGCATTTTTTTCTCATCGGTCTGCGTATCGATCACAAAAAGATTGGATGGCGTGGTGTAATAATCGCCTCTGGAACTCACATAAATATCGCCCCGACTGTCAATTTGCATGCTATAAAGATTAATGCCAACGTCTATTTTTTTTGTTTCGGTAAATGTTTCAAGATCAATTACAGATACTGTTCTGTCGTAATTAGGAACTCTGTAACCGCCGGAATTCGCCACATACAATTTTCCGTTATGCACCACCATTTGTTCGGGCTGATAACCCACTTTTACTTTTCGTTTGATTTCTAATGTTGTGGTATCGATTTCGGCAACAAAGCCAATTTCTGCATTGGGATCAATGGCAACGGGACCTGAATAAGAACTTACATAGGCTTTATCTTTATAAAAAGCAACATAGCGACAATTTGGAATATCTATTTTTTTGATGCGTTTTGCAGTCCATTTGTCTATAACTTCAACCTTGTTTGAACAGTTTATTACTGCATACACTTTGTTGCCGTATATTTTTATATCGTTGCCAACATCGCCTAATTCTTTTACAACTGTTGGGTTGCGTTCTGAGTAAATATCGGTTGTATAGTTTCCTGTTCTGTAATTAAAAACATCAATGCTTGCCCTGTTCATTCCCATATTTCCCTCGTTTAGAAGATAAAAACCTTCTATATTGCCGTCACTTCTTGGCGCGGCAACACTTTTATCCGTAGCCGGAAAAATGGTTTCTTCTTCTCTGCAGGAAATAAAAGAAACGGCTATAAACAGACCCAATATTAATTTTGTTGTTCTCTTTTTCATAGCGCAATACTGATTATAAATTTTAACGTACGCCCCGGCATCGGATAATTGTATATCACTTCGTATTGCTGATTGAGTACATTGTTGAGTTCTATCGTGCCTTTTAAGGCGTAATGATGTATGGCAAATGATTTTTGTACGGATAAATCATGCGTGTACCAAGGCTGTACTTCGTTTATCCTGATGTTGTTTACGTTGCCGTTGTATCTTTTTCCTACGTAAATGAAACTGTAGTTAAAATTCCAGGTTTGATAATTGGCATTTAAAATTCCTGATCCGCTGTGCCACGGTGTATACGGTATCTGATCGCCGTAGGAAGACAATTCCAGACCGCCGAATTTTGTATAATCCCTGCTTTCAGAATAGGTGTAGGTTAGATTGGCAGCGAGGATTAATTTGTCAATATGCATTCCCATAATAATAACAGATTCTATTCCCTGCCCTTTTACCTGCCCCATATTGGTCATCATCCAGCGAAATAAATTTCCTGTTGGAGCGGCAATTATTTTGTCTTTGGTATTGGTATAATAACCATCAACCTGAATGGAGAATTTGTCAAAAAAGCTTTCTTTAAAAGGTAAATTATAGGTAAAACCAATATCATATTGGTTCATATATTCGGGTTTCAAAGTACTCGAACCAACCATTGTATAATATAAATCATTAAAAGTGGGCATTCTGAAAATACGTTTTGCAAATGCTCTTAGTGTAAAATCATAGGCTTTAAACGGTGTATAACCCAGAAATAAAGCCGGAGTAAATTCTGTTTTATCGGGCGCTTTTGCATTATTTCGTACTTCTTCCTGAACGTGCGTACCTACAACGCTGCCCAAAACTTTAAATCCGCCAAGCCTGTACGAACTTGCCAGCGAAAATAATGCGGTATAACGCTGTGGATATGAAAACAGCGTTTGTATGCCTTTTCTCGTGGCATTTAATCTGTTGTATTGAAAATCTGTAGCAAGTGAAATATCCCATGAAGGCAAAATGCTGTACATATTTACTGCCGATACATAATATTCCTGCTGGTAATAACTATCGTCTGATTGTGCGCCTTCGGTTACGGTTTCGCCAAGTACATTTGTAGTATCTCTGGCGACATAATGCGTATAATCGTAAGCATATTTTGCTTTTGCCTGAAATTTATATTTAGCTGTAAAGTCTTTTATGAATGTGCCTTGCGAGAAAAAATTCTTGTCATATTGCCTAAAACCGTCCGAAAATTTATTTTCGACAATGGCGCCCGGCGCTCCTCTTTCTGAGTCATAATAATACACTTTGGCATCCCAGGAACCGTTATTTATTTTTCCGTAAAGTCCGGATTCTACTCGCAGTGCTTCAATATCGCTATTGTGTCTTGTTGCTGTGGTATCGTAAGCGATTGTTCCGTCTAAATTGTTTCTTTTATATCTGAATTTATATTGTCCGTTCGATTTAATATATTCAGAACTTACGCTCATGCTAACCTTGTCGCTTAATTTTTGTTCCCATCTAAAAGAAGGATCAAAATAATTGATTGACATTGTTTTAAACCGAACTAATACATTTGTTTTTTTATCACCTTTAAAAACAGGTCGTTTTGTTCTTAAATAAATAGTTGAAGCCGCCGCAAAATCTTTTGCCGACTGAAAAATTTCACTTTTCTGTCCGTTATACAGGGTAAGAGATTCCATATCGTCCAGAGAATATTTGCCTAAATCGGTAACTCCGTTTTGTGCATTTCCCAATTGTATGCCATCGTAAAAAACACCCACGTGATGCGTGCCCATATTACGTACATCAACCGTTTTAAGTCCGCCAAGACCGCCATAATCTTTAATTTGAGTTCCTGCAAAATAACGAAGCGCATCGGCAACATTATGGCTGGCGAGATTCTCCAGCAATTCTCCGGAAAGGCTTTGTACGGGAATTACTTCCTGATAAGGTTTTCCTTTTAAAATTACTTCTTTTAAAACCCGTAAACTATCATTAGATACTTGAGAATGAAGCAAAAACGGAACAAACAATATAAAAATGAAAAATGCTTTTTTTGTATTATACATCACTTATTTATTAAATAAACTTCGGGATGTAATCAAAAAGCAATAAGAGAGAATCCCGCCATGAGGCAGGTTCGTTTATTGTTGTTCAACTTTATTCCACGAAAGTCTTAAACTATGTGATTATGGCAGGTCTCCTGACTTGTTCTATCTTTAAACAGCCTTCTCATCCGCAGCGGGACAATGGCATTAGTAACGTTTAAAGACTTGTATAGAACTTACAGTAGCGGGTCTGTTCAGGATTTACACCTGATTCCCTTTTAACTGTTTTTCTCTTATATTTTAAGAAAAAAACAGACCAAAATCTAGCGCAAATATATAACTATCTTTATAAAAATAAATGCGAATGCATGTATTTACATTTATCTATTGGGTTTAAAATGGCTAAATGTCTTTAAAAATGATTGCACAATGCCACAGATTAAAGGATTTAAAAGATTAAAAAAAAATCCCATTTCATAGCGAAATGGGATTTTATTCAGTCTCTGTTTTCATCAGATTTATTATTTATAAAATGCTGAAACAAAACTATTTTTTAGGCGTTGGAGCATCGCTTTTAGAATCCGGATCACTTTCCTGATTACCTTCATTTACTCTTGTTGTACCTCGCGTTCCTGAATTTAGTGATGTGCTGTCTCCTGCTTTTATTGCATCAGAATCTGTTCTTACTGTAGTTCCGGTAGCCGAATTGGTCTTACAGGAAAATGACAATACCAGTAACATAACAATTACCAGCAATTTTGAGTTTAATATCGTTTTCATAATTACATTTTTTAAAGTTTATATAATACTTCTCAAATTTAATTATACTAACAGCGTATCCGTTTCAAGATTTTAATTATTTATTACACAATTAAATGTAAATCAGTATTTTACATTCATTAAACTGTGAGCAACAAACGATGACAAAAATGATTATCAGTTAAATATTTTATCAAGCTCAATAATCGTAGTTCCCTTCAGAAGTACTTTTGGCGACTTTGCTAATTTCTGAGCCAAAATATATGTTGGCATTGGTTTGAATTTTTTAAACAAACCTATTGCATTGGCGACATTTAGAATTTTTGCCGAAATTTTTTCACCAAATCGATCTGTATCAGGTCTTAAAAGCAAACCGGGCCTGAAAATAATATATTGCTCAAAATGAAGTTCGGCGATTTGATCTTCGAGTTTTCCTTTAATTTGAGAATAATAGACATTGCTTTTTGCAGAAGCACCATAAGAAGATAACAGGACAAAAGACGAAACTCCATTTTCTTTGGCTGCTTTGGCAAATCCTGCGGGAATCTCAAAATCGATCTTCCATTGATTTTCTTTCGAACCTGCTGTTTTAAGGGTTGTTCCTAAACAAGAGAAAATAACATCGCCAACAATTAACTCTTTGTAATTGTCTATTTTAGAGAAATCGACAATTTGCTCTGTTAGTTTTGGATGTGATTTTCCGGTTGGTCGTCTCACAAAAATCACTACAGATTCATACTCTTTGTCTGCTAAAAGTTCATCAACAAGAAGTTCTCCCGTTGCGCCAGTTGCACCAATAACTAATGCTTTCATATTTTTAATTTTTTAAATAATAATTTCTAATAAAATTTCAGACCAATTAATAAACGGGATCGATATTAAAATCGACGGTATAAAGTTTCATAGGCAACGCTTTTCCTCTTAAAAGTATTTCGCCCTGATGTTTATACGTTACAGGCAAATTTTCGGGCAAAACTTCTTTCATCGCTTCTGAAACTACAAAATCATGGTTAAAATCATTGCATTTACATTGAATTCTTGATGTTGTATTGAGAAGATCGCCGTGATAGACAATTTCCTTTTTTACTTTTCCTACCCAGGTTGTAACGGCGTTTCCGATGTGCATTCCGGCTTTAAATTTCGGAATTCTGTTGTAGGTTTTCAAATAATATTCTTGTCTTTTGTTAATGCATTGCTTCAAAAGATAAAAACAATACAGACAACGCTGCTCTTTTAAACCTGTTGCCGTTTTCCAGGTCAGAATAATTTCATCTCCGGCATATTGATAGACTTCGGCACGTGAAGCCAGAATTGCATCGGTAAAATCGTTGAATAAATCCTGTAATAATTTACTATACAATATATCGCCCAATTCTTCTGCCATTGTTGTGGATGATTTTACATCGACAAACATAAAAATTCGCTCTTCCTGCATAGGACGATGATAGCGTCCGGTAAAATAATTGGAAAAAAATCTGTTGCTTAAAAGACTGCTTATTTCTAAAAATAGAATTAAAAAAATAGATGCAGCCAATGAAAACACAAAGTCCTCAAAAAGACGAATCCTGATATACTTACTTAAAGCTTCCTGATAACTAAAATGTCCTAAAACTTCGGCAAATACAAGTACAAAAAAAAGCAAAAATAATAAGATGCAAATACTATAAATAAGTGCTTTTAAGATTGTACTTACTATAAAGGAATAAGTGTTTAGTCTGATAAGTATTTTCTCAAAAGTAATCACAATAAAACTGATGGAAACTCCAATAATTGTACCCGGTAAAAGCCTTAAATGTTCATAATCTGCTCCGGCATTGCTAATTTTAGTGTAAAACAAACCTATTATAGCGCCAGCAATAATTGCTTTAAAAATCAGATTGTATTTTTGATAAAAAGGTATCTTCGGCAATTCCATATTGGGTTATATTGATTGAATTTAAAGCTACTTTTTCATAATTTATTTGAAATAATAAATAAAAAAACACTATTCTAATCAAAAGTAATACAGAATATTAAGTATAAAAAATTAATTAATAACAATATCCAAATTAAATTTACAGCTCTGAAATGAGGCTAATTTCAATAATAACAAGCGGTAAAAGAAAAATTTCGATGACCGCTTGTAAAAATTTAAACTGTTGCAGGCTCTTTATAAGTTTTCCAATCTGTATAACCATGCGTACCTAATCCGTAATGCAAATCACGATTTGGCGGAGTCAAATCCCAGTTGTTTTGCAAACGTTCCACTAAATCCGGATTAGAAATAAAAGGCTCGCCAAATCCCGCAATATCAATTGTTCCGGCATCGATAAGCTGTTCTGATTTTTCTTTGTCCATACCGCCTGCAAGAATGATTACACCATCATACCACGAACGAAAACGTTCTATAAAACCATCAGGCAAAGCATGACTTCCTTTTGAAAGCTGATCCATTAAATGGATATAGACTATATTTCTTTTCTTTAATTCTTTGGCTAAATATCGATATGTTGCTTCTATTTCGTGATAATGAGGCAAATCTCCCAAACCTCCGTATGGCGTTAATCGAATACCTGTTTTTTCGTTACCGACAGCTTCAATTACTGCATCAACAATTTCCAGTAAAAATCTGGAACGGTTTTCAATATTCCCGCCATATTGATCGGTACGATTGTTTACAAAAGGATTTAAAAATTGTTCGACCAAATAACCATTTGCACCATGAATTTCTACGCCGTCAAAACCTGCTTCAATGGCATTTTTAGCTGCATTGACAAAATCGTTTATAACATCTTTCACTTCACTTGTAGATAATGCTTTAGGCTTTGATGCCGGAACAAAACCTTCAACTCCGTTTTCATTATATCCCCAAGCCGAAGTATTGTTTGCCTGAATATCTGACGGACCAACCGGAGCAATTCCGTTTGGCTGGTTTGATGTGTGAGAAACTCTTCCTACGTGCCATAATTGAGAAAATATTGTGCTGTCTTTTTTGTGTACGGCAGCTGTTACTTTTTTCCAGCCTTCAACTTGTTCCGGCGTATATAATCCGGGAATGTAAAGTACTCCTTTTGCTGTTGCAGAAATTGCTGTTCCTTCTGTAATAATTAAGCCTGCACCTGCTCGCTGTTTGTAATATTGTGCGTTATTCTCGTTTGGAATCCCGTCTTCATTTCGTGCTCTTGTCATTGGTGCCATAGAAATACGATTTTTTAGTTGTAAAAAACCAATTTGTGCGGGCTTAAAAATATCTGTTTTCATAATCTATTTTAACTTGTAATTATTGTATTGTTTTTTAATCGTTGTACTTATTTTAAACACATAGAAACATAGATTTTTTTTAATTAAAAAAAGCGTTTCACTTGTATTAACAAACATAGAACTATGTGTTTGAGGTGTTTTTATGATTTGATAGTGAAGAAAAATCTTCTTCACTATCAAAATCTATTTTTGTTTTCCTGTAAAGGATTACTACTTATTTTTTAATCAACCAGCTTTCAACGGCTCTTGAAAAATCGGCTACATCAATTGGGTGTCTGCTTGTAATAATGTTTCCATCGGTTACAACCGTGTCTTCAATTACTGTTCCTCCGGCATTTTTCAAATCTGACTGGATGTTCCAGTATCCTGTTAATTTTCTTCCTTTTAAGATATCTGCAGATGCCAAAACCACCGGAGCGTGACATATCGCTGCGATCAGTTTTCCTGATTTATTAAAGTCCTGAATGAATTTAATTACATCTTTGTCATAACGAAGATTATCAGGATTCCAGGCTCCACCGGGAATAAATACGGCATCATAATCACCCACTTTTATCTGATCTGCTGTTTTGTCAAATTTTATCCATCCAACCGGCTGTAAGTATTGAATTGCCATTACGTGCGTTTTTGCCATTTCAGGAAATGCAAGCCCGTATCTTTCCGGAGCCGGATTGTATTTAGGCGCAACGATTTCTACTTCTGCTCCTAATTTTTTAAAATACCAAACCGGACCTGTTAATTCGATTTCTTCAAAACCGTCTGCTACAAGAACTGCAATTTTCTTTCCTTTTAGAACTGTTTTGTCTTGTACCGGAGTAAAAAAGAACGCTTTTAAAGCTTCGTTTCCTGGTGCATTTAATAATTTTGTTACGGGCATATTTACCACTGCCGATTGAGTAGATAATTGATTTACAACTTCTAACTCGTTACTGTAATTTGTTTTCATTTCTTTCGTTTTTACTTTTACCTGAGATTCTACATTTAATATTGCAAATACACTTAGAATACTTGCTGCGATAATTTGTTTACTTGTTTTCATTTTTTTTAAGATTTAATATTAATAGTTGTGGTTAAAATTTGATGTTGTTATTCGCGGGTAAGCGGTGCAAATTCTATCAGATTGTGAATTCCATCCTGAAACGGCTGTTTTTTTATACTCGTATTCAGGTAATCAATCACGGGCTGAATAGGCGGAAAATTCAGATGATACTGGAATGCATCGTTGCTTCTAAATTTCTCGAAAGTCACAAACTGTGTACTATCATCGTTTAATTGCGATAATTGATAAGTTACTACGCCGGGTTCGCTTCTAAACTGAGGCATTGCCGTGTGATAGACATTTTTAAAGTTTTCTTCGGTACCCGGTTTTGCATCTACAAAAAGCATAATGGTTAACTGTTTGTCTTCTGTTTTACTGGTTTTGCGCCATTCTTGTTTTGAAAGCGGCTCTAAATCTTGTACGTAGATTACTTTTTCAGGTTTAACTAATGCCGTTTTTTCTAATGTATTTATGGCTTTAGCTTTTGAATTGGTTTTGAATTTATTGAACTCATTTTGATTTGTCCAACGTTCAAACAACCAAATTACCGTCTGATTATCTTGTTCGAAATAAGCTTCTGACATAATATTGCTGTCTTTCGAAAGAGATTCTAAAACATAGCCACTAAGTGCTTTTTGAAATTTCTCCTGAAATTCCTTTTTTACTTCATAACGTGTAATTACTGCTGTCATTTTCTGATTTTTAAGTTCTTGAACAGAAGTTTTATTTAAAGATTTAGTTGAATTTTGTGCTGCTGCAAATGTGCTGCACAATGCAAATAGCGCTGTAAAAAAATGCATAGCTATTTGAGAAACTGAGCTTGTTTTTGCTGTCATAACGTATTGATTTTAATAGTGATTTATTGCTTTTCAGAAAAAACATTACTTTTAAGTTTGTAATGCTTTAAGATGTACCAAAATTATTACCAAATGCATCCTCAGGGCAAGGAAGCAAATCACTAAAAAAGTGTGATTTAGACCACTTTATAGAGTTAGTGATTTATTATTATTTTTCTAAATTACTCATTTTCAGTTTATTTACCAATTTTTAGAAGTAAATCTGATACAGTTTTTGGTTGTGCCAAAAACGGAGAATGACTTGTATTTATCTGAAACACCGTTTTTATTCCGGCAGCCGCTATCATTTGATCCTGAAGTTTTGGAGAAATTACTTTGTCTTTTGTTGTTTTGATATACACTTTTTCTACACTTCCAAAATTTTCATTTGTCAATACCGCTTTATCACCAAAAGGAATCGCCGGTTCAGTACGATAATTATCAACTACACTTTGCTTTGCGCTTGTATTACCGTCACTGATAAAAAGATTCGTTAAATCAGTCGCTTTTACATCAAGCGTTAAATGATCTGCAGATTCTATAAGTGAAGGCCCTAAAATCGAATCAGGATCCGTCATTGCCAGATCGCCAATTGATTGTCCTGATTTTGGCAGGAAAGCACCAATATAAACCAGTTTGCTAATTTTTGACGGAACGCTTTCTGCAACAGCCGTTACAACCATACCGCCCATACTGTGACCTACCAAAATAACTTTGCCATCTACTTTTGAAAGTTCGCTGATTACTTTGTCGCGATACGCATTGATCGACAGGTTTTGCGGAGGTGTTTTATCCGTTCCGTGTCCCGGAAGTTCGATAACAATCACGCGATTTCCGTTTTTAATTAAATCTGCTTTTACCTCGTTCCAAACATAAGGCGCCTGCCACGCACCGTGAACAAGAACATAAGTTTGTGATGTAGTGTTGTTGTTTTCTTCATTATTCGTACATGATGCAAATAATGAAAACGTTGAAAACACAAATACTCCTGTGAGTATTTTAGAAATTGTTTTTTTCATTGTATTAAGTTTTAAATTTTTGTGCCTACTTTTTTTGACGGTGTTCGGCTTTTCCGTATTTCTTAAATTATTTGTCTTTATTATTGATTTTTAAATCGTTGTGCTTATTCAACACATAGAAACATAGCTATGTTTGTTTAAACAAGTGAAACGTCTTTGAGCAATTACAAAATCTATGTTTCTATGTGTTAAACAATTATGCTCAACAGTGTGTTGAAATATTTATGCTCAACAATCTTTTTTTTATTCTTTTAAAAGAAAATTATCCGGTGCAGGAATATCAAATCCGTTTAAAATCAACGCAATAAGACTATAACCGCCAATTAAAAAGTATAATTCTGCAACACCATCCTGACCCAGAAGATTCACGGCATGTTTATACGTTGAATCCGGAATAATTTTGCCGTTAACCAAGGCATATGCGATATTGTGGGCGATAATTTCCTTTTCATCTAATCCGTTTGGATGTCCGCCAGCAGCAAGTATTGCGATCGTATTTTGCGGAATTCCAAATGTTTCGGCCATAATTTCATGAGCATACAATTCGAAACGAGCGCCATAAAATCCGCCAACGGTTAAAATAACCACTTCACGCAAGGCTTTTGGAAGTGTTGCCTGAGTATCCAGCGTTCTTAAAAAGCTTAAAGCCGGCACACCAAATTGAGGATAATGCAACATCGGAATAAAAGGTCCGAGCAATGCGCCATTTGCATCGAGCATATTGACCTGACTCTGGCTATTGCCAATAAGGTTTGCAATTTCATCGTGTACAAATCGTAATTCTCCGCTAAGTTTTTCCGGTTGTAATGGGTTGATTCGCATGGTTTCTGTTTTTAAATGTTTTTAAAATCTCCTGTAAATTGTCCGTCGATAAGAATAAAAGCGATTCGGCAATTTTTGCCTGATCTGTTTGCCCAAGCATGATTAGTTCCTGCCTGAATCACTATGTCTCCGGCTTTAACTACTGTTTCTGCTCGATCAAGAATCATGGTGATTTCGCCTTCAAGTACAATTCCGTAATCAAGCGTTTCAGTTCTGTGCATTAATGGATGCGGCGCTCCTTTATGAGAAGTTGAGGCGCTTTCGTCTCCCATATCCTTAAATTTAGCCGATGCATCTGCGTCTGAAAGATTTCTGATTTCTTCACCTTCAGGCGGAAAATCAATTACTCTTATACGTGTTCCGTTTTTTGGCGGCGGTAACACTAAACTTTTTTCATCTGTTTCATCTGGCTGAGAATGAATTAATGCCGGAGTTTCTAAAGTGTGCCAAACTTCAAAAAACGTTGGGCCTCCGGGTCCGCCTATAAGTTGAGATAATGTTGGCGGAGCATCAGATACAATAATTGCTTTTCCATCTGTATCGTGACCTGTCACAATACGTCTAAATGTTTTTTGTGATTCCATGATTTCTTATTTTTAATTGTTTTTTTTATTTCTAAATACAAAAACTCCTAAATAATGAAACAGTAAACCTGTTCCCCATGCTGCGGTTTGCCATAAAGGCCATAAATATGTTTTGTCTGTAAAAAACCATATTGTCCAAATGATCGGAATGGTTAATACATATACTAATAAGTGAATTCTGAAACCTTTTTTGGGATTGATTTGAGCAACTTTGTACTCGTTTTCTAAATGTCTCATGATGTTGATTTTTAATGGTTTGAATTATTTTTATTTAAGTTGTTTTCCTAATTGTTCTACTTTTTTTAACCACTTATTTCGTTGGCTTTCAGTTGATTTTCTTATAAAACCAAAAGTGGAAAATTTGATAGGGTCAAATCCTACGTAACCAAAAACAATGTCTTTAAGGATTTGATATTGTGATGCGCGATAGATTATGTAAAACCACCATTTTGGCGTATCCATTGTAACAAGAAGTCTTAAACTTTTGCCTTTTAAAAGTTTTTCGGGGAAGATTTTTCCTGAATGATGTTTGAATGCGAAGTCCGGCAGAAAAATTCTGTCTATAAATCCTTTGGTAACGGCAGGCATAAAACCCCACCAGTTTGGATAAGACAAAACAACATGATCTGCCCACTGGATAAGTTCCTGTGAATGGATTAAATCGTCTTCGAGTTGTAATGTTTCTCCGTTTTTATATCCATCAGCAAGATTTACATTAAAATCAAGTTCAGAGATATAAATCGTTTTACAGTTTGCACCTGTAGTTTCAACTCCTTTTCTGTAAGCGTCTAATAATGCATTACAAAAAGAATTTTGAGAAGGATGCCCAAGTATAAGTAAGATATTCGTTTTCATTGCAGTTCATTTAATTTGACACTGCAAAGATTTTAAATATTAGAGAGGTGTTCCTGACACAAAAGTGTCAAAAATTACTTATGGGCTAATTTTTGGCGAATTCTTGTAAGTGATTGTCTCTCAATGCCAAGAAAACTGCAAAGATGAGAAATAGATATTCTGTTAAACAGCGCTGCATGTCCTTTTATGAAGTCAAGATAACGTTCTTCGGCAGTTTGAAATATGAAGCTTTCGATTCGTGCCTGCTGCCTTTTTAAAATTTCTTCGGCAACCAAACGTCCGTATTTTTCAAAACCCGGTAAATTTTCATAAATCCATTGCAGGTTTTCGTATGAGATACAAACTAAAGTCGTTGGTTCTAAGCACTGTATATTATATTTACTGGGTTGTCGCGTGATAAAAGCAGGATAATGCGTGGCATAATCACCTTCGGTATAAAAACCAACTGTGATTTCGTTTCCTTCTTTATCTACAAAAGAAGACCGCACTAATCCGTTTGCTATAAAACCAATTGCTTTTTGGACTTTACCAAATTGAAGAAAAAAGTCCTTTCTATTTAAATTTTCAATGGTAACTCTGGCTGCAAACTGCAAAAGTTCATCATCTGTTATATCAGGACAAATTTTCCTAACCGATTTTAAAAAAATATCAGTTCCAGTTTCCATATTGATGTTATTTAAGAATATAGTTTTGAAATCTCTTTAACAAAAATAAAGAAAATACATTATAGTCATGGCGACCTGAAAAAATTCACAGCTAAAAAATTAAACATAAAATCCGATTCCTTTGTACTCGTTTTTCCATAAATCCATATATTTACGTTTTTAGTTGGTAAATTAATTCATAAGAATATCGAATCTTATCGCGTTAAGCCAAATAATTTTAAGCAGTCAAGATGGAAAATCACACCGTATCAATAACATCGTTACCTCTGGGTGATAATCCGATACCGAACAATATAATAAAGAAAGCCGATTTACTACCGGATCCGGAATCGCGTTTGGACTCTATGGAAATGAAAGAAAAACCTCTGGGTGACACTGCTATTCCGTTTAGAGATTTGACAGATGTGGCCAGTAAAAAAGAAAGCATTGCCCGAATTATTGACAAACTGGATGTTGAAAATAGTATTCGATATCAAAAAACCATCGAAGATACGTATTGCAATGTGTACTCTTATGATTACTGCTATTTCTCTAAAGTTTATCTTCCAACAGTTTGGTGGAAACCCGAATTTCTAGAAAAAGTTTTACAAGGACAGGAAATAGAAGCTGTTTTTGAACAAACCGTAGATCGTATTTACTCCAGCGCCATACACGATTGGTTTTTAGAATGGGGAGCAAGTTTTGGCTGGAAAAGAATGTTTACTGTTGATGAAATTCAGAATAAAGTGAATGCAAATGGCGGAATTGGAATAATTTGTGCCAAAAGAAAAATAAAAGGACTTTCCGGACATATAGTTCCTGTTATTCCCGAAAATGATTCGAATAAAGCATATCGTGAAAACGAAAAAGTAGTATATCCTTTACAATCTCAAGCAGGAAAACTGAATTATAATTATTTTTCGGAAGTACGAAAAGATTGGTGGAATGATGCGTTATATTCGTCACACGTGTTTTATTACCATGAATAAATAAAACAATTAAAAACATTTCAAAAAAATATTGATTTTCAGTATTTTAACTACTTGGAAATGACATAATAAAAAACTACTTTTGCAACTTGGAAAAAACAAGAATAGTAAAAGTTGCAACTCCACTATTCATCTTCTTAAATTATTGATATAAAAGCAATTAATAATTTTATAACCTCATTATAAAATTTTACTTTTTTATCAGTTTTTCAGTTGATTCAAGTACACAATTTCTGAGATTAAAAATAGATTCCTGCAATTTTAAAAGTAAAATAAAACTTTTAATGGAAGCAAACCAATATGCTTAACCGTTAAAAAGCCTTTTTGCCTCTGATTTTGAACAGATTCTATTTCCGAATAAAAATAATGACTTTAAGAACTTTAATTTAACCATAAAAAAAGAAAGCTAGTATAAATGAAAGACAATCAGACAAAAAAATATTATTGGGGAATTGGATTAGAAAACGAAACCTATATGCAATTTGAAGAATCCCTAATAGTTTCTGGTGAGTTTATACAAGAAAAAATTGGTTTTGAGAAATATAGTATCGATTATAGAAAATGTTATAAACCGGAAAGCCTTGCTCCTATTTTGAAGAAAGCTTTTGGTTTGACTGAAAACTATAAAGTAAGCCGAATGATGAATAGTCATTCGCTGGAAAAACTCGATATAAACTATCAGCACAAAACTTTATCGCCGATAAAACCATTAATTGATACCGAAAATGGTGAAGTAATCGCTGAACCAACTGAAAACCCTGAATATCTTGGTAAATCGATCATGGAACTTTTTCTTGAAGATCAGCCATATAATATTCAGAGTATGATTACCCAAAGAAATAAAACGATGGGTTCTGTACATTTTGATGGTGATTCTATCGAATTCGTAACCAAGTATTTTGAAAACAGAACAATTGCTGATTCCTGCAAGGAATTGAAAGCGACCAAAAAATTGTTTCTTGATAAAATCAATGAATCCTCTGTTTTAAACGGAAAATTGAATTTTCCGGATTATAACAATGGTCTTAATATGTTCATGACAAACCAAGAAAATCTGGTTTTGTTTAATAACGGAACGTATCATTTTCATATTACTTTGCCGTCGTTAACAGAAGACAGCAGAATTGTTGATTACAATGATTTTGAAAAAACACACGCCAATGCCATTTATTTATTGCAATGGTTTGAGCCGTTTTTCATAGCAACTCTTGGAAGCCCGGATATTATGGGCGTGATAAGCGATAAATACAGTCTGGACAAAAAATTTACTTTGGGTTCTATGCGAAATGCAATGTCGCGTTACATTGGCGTAGGAACATATAATAAAGCAATGCCAAAAGGCAAAATTTTAACCTATAATGTGGACGATTTTAGAAAATTACTAAAATTTGAAAAAGAAGAAAACATTTGGTGGCGCGATCAGATTGAAGCTGAAATGGAATATGAAATGCTTTCGGAAGTTGGTCTTGATTTTAATCAGGAAAAAATGTACCAAAGTGGTTTTGAATTCAGAAGTTTTGATGAGTTTCCGGCGGAATACTTAAATGATGTCCTTTTTTCTATAATTCTAATCTGTGAGCATTCTTTAAATCTGCCTGATGTGCAATGGGCGCATGATAGTAAGGCGTGGAATAATCTGGTTTTTAAAACTTTAAAAATGGGTTACGCAACTGAAATCAATGAAGATGAAAAAGCTGAAGTGTTGAATTTACTTCAATTATTAAATCCGTCAGCTGCTAATTACAACACGCTAAAAGCTGAATTTGAAGCAATCGTACTATTAGAAGAATTTTTCTTTAAAATCCTGGCTGTTTTACATGAAAAATACAAAGACAACAACATTTGTTTAGATGCTATGTGCGGACAAAAAACAAGTTCTCCGCCAAAATGGGATAACTTTAATAAATACCAAACTGAAAGACATTTGAAGCAAATTGGCTCTTTTTGTGATAATTAAAATTTAAATAATTTTTCGTCACTATAAATCATAAAAAAATCCCATCAAGAAAATTTTTCTTTTTGGGATTTTTTATATTTAAAAAGTACATTACGCTACTTCTTCTACTTTTAAGATTTCCAGTTTAAGATTTCCTTTTTTAGCAGGCCATTCTACAACGTTTCCTTCTTTATATCCTACCATTGCTATACCTTCATCAGAAAGAATAGAAATTCTGTTTTTACTTACTTTGTTTTTCTCAGGACCTACAAACACAACCGTTTTTTCTTCATTGGTTGCACAATCTTTATAAGTTACTCTTCGGTTTACTGAAACAATATCTTCCGGTAAATCTCTTCTTAATACCTGTGTGGCTTTTTTAAGTTCATGAAGCAATAATACTTCTTCTTCTATTGTTACTTTTTTTCTTCTTACGTGATCTTTAATTAAATCGTATATTCCTGTTGTTAAAATAATATTTTGTGATTGTGACATAACTTTCTTGTTTGCTCCCATATTCATAGGTAAGATAATAACTCATCATTAAATTTCTAATAGCTGTTGTGTAGTTTGAATTCAATGATATCCTAATCCCAATGAAAATTGAAGATTAAATAAATGAGCAGCCCGGTTGAAGGAATCCCTGTCCAGAGTTTTGACAGGGCTTAATTAATAAACTCTTTCGAACTTTTTAAGAAAGTATCGTCATGCAAATATAACAACGTGCCCATAAGGCGCATCAAGTGATTATTCGTAAAATAAAAATTTGAAATAGTCATTATTATATATGCATTTAATTGTGCGCAAGTTACCGCTTTTTTTTGAAAGAAAAAACATATAAAATAATAATAAAACGTTAACATCAAACCTATCAACCATATACATCAAATTTATTATTACAAAAACAAAAGGACAGCTGTAAAAACCGTCCCTTAATATTAATTCAAATATAAAATTATCTCATTATCTCATTTTCTAATTATCTAATCTTCTAATTACCCCAATTATCTAATTTACATTTCAAGGTATAATCTGATCATTTCTTAACTGAGCAAACAACTCAAAAAACGAATCTTTGGTGTCTTTATACCCTGCAAAACCAAGTTTTCTACTTCCTGACATATCTGTCATCACTTCTAACGGACGTCCTAAATCAAGATCTGTATGCCATGCAGATGCCAACTGAGACAAATCGCCTTCAATTAATTGATGTTGTTCTTTAATTTCTTTCCAAACAGCCTGTTTTTGATTCAATACGATTTCAAGTGGTTTTATAGTTCCATTATAACCTTCATATTCAATTTGAAACCATTCGGCTATTTTCGGCCAAAGCCATTTCCATCTAAAAACATCTCCATTTGTGATATTAAAAGCCTGATTGTGAGCTTCAGGATTAATTGCAGACCAAATAATCTGATCTGCGAGAATTTTAGCATCTGTAACATCAGATATTCCGTTCCATTGTGCATCAGAACCCGGCCAAATAAACGGAGTTCCTTCGTGTTTGCAAATGCTTGCATAAACGGCTAATGTTGTGCCCATATTCATGGCATTTCCAATAGTTTTACCAATTAGAGTATGCGGTCTGTGTATATTCCATGTAAAACCATCTCTTGCAGCGGCCTTATAAACTTCATCTTCCTGAGCGTAATAAAAATTAGGCAGGTTTAATCGCGGCTGTTCCTCTCTTAATGGTGTTTCAGGCAAAGTTCCTGAATTCGCATACGCATCAAAAGGTCCTAAATAATGTTTTAAACCCGTAACCAATGAAACATGTTTTATTGATTTTTTAGGCGATAATGCGTCTAATAAATTTCGAATCATGGCGCTGTTCACCCTGATATTTTCTTCTTCGGTATCATTTCGCATCCATGTTGTAAAAAAAACATGCGTTGGCGCAATTTCGCTTAAAGCGGAAACTAATGATTCAGAATTAAGTAAATCAGCGGCAATTGGCTGTAAACCTTCAATATCATTTTTCGGATTTCGGGAAAGTCCAAAAACAGTCCATCCGTTTTCCAGCAGTTTTATCGCAAGATTACTTCCTGCAATTCCAGTTGCTCCTACTACTAATGCAATATTTCCGGCAGTTTGTTGTATTGGTAATTGTTGAGAATTCATAAGTATTATATTTTTTTCAAAATTACTTAGAAAACACACTTCGTAACGATGACCTGAAACAAGAAATCTGCTTGATTTAGATCAATTATTTCGGCTTAATTATGACATTTTTCTTTAATCTGCTCAGCGTTTCAGGCGAAAGTCCGAGATAAGAAGCCAATAAATTTTGCGGTATTCGTTTTATTAAATCAGGATTGTTTTCTAAAAGATGCCTGTATTTTTCTTCTGCCGTATGAGTATGCGAACTTATTAATCTTCTTTCTTTTGTAATTAAGCTATTTTGAAAAAGCAAACGAAAATACCGATCCATGACAGGAACTTGTATCGTTAAGTTTTCAAAATCTTCTTTGGAAATAAGCAAAACTTCTGAATCTTCCATTGCATCGATACTATAAAAAGAAATTCCTCCGCTAAAAAAACTGCTCATATCCGATGTCCACCAGCCTTCTGGCGAAAACTGATTGATGTGTTCATTGCCTTTATCATCACTATGATAAGACTTTAAAAGTCCTTTTGAAACAAACGTCAGATAGCTGCAAACATGACCTTCAACAACTACGAATTGCTTTTTCTTTAGCTTTTTAGGCTTAAAAAAAGTCTTTATAAGTTCCTTTTCTGCTTGGGTTAATAGAACTTTTTCTTCAAGATGTTTGAAAATTATATCGTACATTTTATGTGTTTTTACCTTTATGAATTATGAAGTATAACAAATGTATGCTATTTATTTTTTAACTTTCGTTATCTAAAAAAATACAAAATGGTATTAGATTTTAAAAACTTTCCAAAATTAACAACCCAAAGATTAGTATTGCGAGCTATTGAAAATACTGATTATGAGTTAATTCATAAACTACGTTCTGATGAAGTGGTCAACAGATTTGTTGGCAGAGATAATACATCGACTTTAGAAAAAGCACAGGAATTTATTCTTAATATACAAAGTTTGGTGGACAAAAATGAAGGTCTTTACTGGATTATCCGATTTAAGGAAAACAATGATTTGCTTGGATCTGTTTGTTTGTGGAATTTTGATCCTGAAAATGAAATTGTCGAAATTGGATATGAAATGCTGTCTGAATTTCAAGGCAAAGGCATTATGAGCGAAGCTTTAAAAAAGGTTATCGAATATGTGTTTGAAGAAATGAAAGCAAAAATAATTACCGCATTTCCGTCTGCAGATAATGTAAATTCTGTTGCCATTCTTAAAAAGCTGAATTTCGAACTCGAAGATGAAAAATACAATAATACACACGGAAATGTAGAGAACCTTGTTACATATACTTTAAGAAATAGTAAGACCAGTTAATCAGCAGTGTTCTGCTAAAACAGGTATTTATACCTTAAAAGGAGACTAGCAAATAGGTTATTTTTGGTCAACTTTCAATCAATAACTAAAAGTACTATGGAAACAAATTCAGATCACTCAGAAGATTTAAAAAGTAAAGATGTTGCTTATCGTACTAAAATTACAACTCCGGATGGTACTAAACCTATTGAGCGTATAGAAAATGGTGATACTGTCCTTGCGTTTTCTTCAAAATTAGAATCGGGAAAAATCAAATTAACGGCATCAAATCAAACTGTTTCTTATAGTGCCGGTGTTGAGGGACAAAGATCTTTAATGGTTTATTTTGACCTGAGGAATTTTGATGACTCCCGCATCGATTTGATATGCAGTCTCGATCAGCCTTTATTACTTATAAACGGTAAATATGCCAGAGCCGGAAAACTGGGAAAAGGACAGGAACTTGTTAATAAAGAAGGAAATCCTGTAACTATAAACAGTGCTTCTATGGGATATTATCAGGGTGGTATTCATGCTATTGTGACTAATGCCCCAACGAATAAGCTTCCTGATGGTCATTTATTGCTGGCTAATGGCATAATTATAGGAGATTTTATCATGCAATCGCACTTTGATCAATTGGATAATGCCATAAAAGAAATTTAAGATAATAGAATTTTACCAAAATATGCATTTAACTATTCTTGAAAAACTATGGAAACGCGCTTTGTATCCCGCTGATCTTTCGACGAAAAATGATACGAAAAACTGGGATGAAGAAATAAAAACTTTATACAAGTTGGGTATTAGTATGGAGGAAACACTGCAGTTTTTATACTTTGAAAAACCGGATTTCGAGTCTTTTAAATTTTGGATTACAAACAAACAAAAAAACGAAAATACCGAATCTGAAGCTTTTATAGCTAACGTATTATCACAAGAAGATCTTGAATTTTGGAATGAGAATGGTTATATTATTGTAAAAAATGCCATTTCGAAAAAAGATTGCGAAGATACGCAACAGGCAATTTGGGATTTCCTAAAAATGGATTCTAATAATAAAGAAACCTGGTATAAACGACATGAAAATCAAAAAGGTTTAATGCTGAATTTTTCAGATCACGAAACATTAAATAAAAACAGATTTTCGCCTAGAATAAAAAAAGCATACGAACAGCTTTACAATTCAACAAACATATATAAAACCATCGACAAAGTGAGTTTTAATCCGCCTGAGACTGAAGAATTTACTTTTTTAGGAAGTCCGATTCATTGGGATACGAGTTTAAAACAACCTATAAAATTTGGATTGCAGGGACTACTCTATCTTACTGATTGTGGTGCAAATGATGGCGCATTTCATTGCGTTCCGGGATTTCATAATAAAATAAATGATTGGTTAGACAACCTTCTGCCAAATGAAAACCCAAGAGAGAAAGCCATCACAACATTAAAACCAGAACCTATAATTGGCGATGCCGGCGATTTTATAATCTGGAACAATACTTTACCGCATTGTGCAACACCAAATAAAGGAGAAAATCCGAGAATGGTGCAGTATTTAACCTATTTACCAAATGATCATAATACTTCGGGAGAATGGATTTAAATATATTGACGTCTATTCCTGCAAGGTTTTCAAAACCTTGTAGGTTTATATTTTCACGTAGAATTTAAAAGTATAGAATTCATACCTACAAGGTTTTGAAAACCTTGTAGGACAAAATGACATTTTAAACAAACTAAATTGACATTTTGAACAAACGCTCTACTTTACTTTCCTGATAATTTTGTCTTATAATAATCACTTAAAAAATTATAAGAACATGAAACAGAATAATTATCAGGGAGCATTACAAAATCCGGTTGGTTCAGGATTTAATGCAAAATCAACAGCAAATAATGTCATTAACGGAATTGACCTTACGGGAAAAATTGCCATTGTAACGGGCGGTAACACCGGTATTGGTTTAGAAACTGCCAAAATTCTCGCCAACGCCGGAGCAACGGTTATAGTTCCTGCCAGAGACATCGAAAAAGCAAAAAAGAATTTACAAGGCATACCAAATATTGAGTTGGCTGAAATGGATTTAATAAATCCTGATTCTATAGATGCTTTTGCAGAAAAATTTCTTTCGTCTAACAGACCTTTGCATTTGCTTATTAATAATGCCGGTATTATGTGGGTTCCGTTTCGCAGGGATAATCGCGGTATCGAATCGCAATTGGCAACAAATTATCTGGCACAATTTCAGCTTACCGCGAGATTATGGACTGCATTAAAAAAAGCGAATTCTGCACGCGTTATCAATGTCTCATCACAAGGACATCAATTTGCTCGTTTTGATTTTGACGATCCTAATTTTCTTTATAGAGAATATGAAACTTTACAGGCTTACGGTCAATCTAAAACTGCTTGTAATTTATTTGCTCTTGAGCTGGATAATCGCGGTAAAGCATTTGGCGTGCGATCTTATTCGCTGCATCCGGGCTCAATTAACGGAACTGAACTTGCCAGAGAAGCATCTTTAGAATTGTTTCAAAAAATGGGTCTTTGTGATGCTGAAGGCAATATTTTGCCGGAAATTGCGGCAAGTTTAAAAACAATTCCGCAAGGCGCTGCAACAACTGTCTGGTGTGCAACAAGTGCTTTGCTTAATGATTTAGGCGGTGTTTATTGCGAAGATGCCGAAGTTGCTGTAATAGCTCCAGAATCTTCAATAACAGCTGGTGTAAAAGAATATTCGTTAGACGAAAATAACGCAAAACGTTTGTGGCTTCTGAGTGAAAAAATGACAGGAATTGCATTTAAAATTGACTAAAAACATATCTTAACACATGGAAACATATTTTTCAATACATAGCTATGTTTGTTTAAACAAGTGAAACGCCTTTTTAAGCGTACAAAACCTATGTTTCTATGTGTTAAAAATTATACTCAACAGGTTTTTTACTAAATTTGATCTGTATTCAGCCTCTTGCAATTTTATAACCTTTAAATTATGACAAACTATGGAATTTGAGGCGAAATATATAACGCCGGATATCAAGCTTTCTTCTTATGAAGATCACTTTTTTAAGTCAGATATAATGTTTGATCAGCATATGCTGGTTTGGTTTATTTCGGGAGAAACTAAAATTGTACAGGCAGACGGTATTTATATTTTTAAAAAAGGTGATATTTTTCTTATTCCGAGAAATCAACTGGCAACCATTATTAATTACCCAAAAGATGGTTTGCCGCATAAAACCGTTGTCATGCATTTATCGACAGCACGATTAAAAGATTTTTATGCAAAACTCGATGTTAAACCTAAAACTTTACTGTCTCCAAAAATAAATTACTACAATAATCATCCATTATTAGAAAGCTGTCTTGCTTCGTTAATTCCGTATTTTGATATGAAGGAACTTCCTGAAGATATTGCGTCACTCAAAATTACCGAAGCAATAACAATCCTGAGAAGGATTGACAAGGAAATAGATGATGTTCTTGCCAATTTTGAAGAACCGGGAAAAATTGATTTAGTGAATTTTATGGAACGTAATTTTATGTTTAATATGCCGTTAGACCGTCTTGGATATCTAACCGGACGCAGTTTATCGACATTTAACCGGGATTTTAGAAAGTACTTTAATACTACGCCGCAAAAATGGCTTACGACAAAAAGGCTGGAATTAGCGCATTATCAACTTACAAAAAACAAGAAAAAAACAATCGATGTTTGTTATGAAGTTGGCTTCGAAAATCTTTCGCATTTTTCTTATGCTTTCAAGAAACAATTTGGTTATACAGCAACTGAATTAATTAATGCCAGCTTAAATATACTGCCTGAAAATGGCGAATTAATGATACCGAAAATTACTTAAATCTGTTGTTTTTATTTCAGTAAACACGGGTAATTAGCACAGTAAAACATTGATTAAAAACCAATTGTAATTATATTTTTTTCTTGAAACCGAAATTTTATTTCAACAATAAATCAAAATATTCCAAATTTTAGTTATCTTTAAATCCCCCCAAATTTTATAAATCGTTTCCTGGCTTTTACAACTTTGACCAACCAAAAACCGAAAAAATATGAAATGGTTCACCAATTTAACGATCGAAAAAATTAAAGGGAAATTTTCAAAATCCAATACCAGCACAGAATCTGTGCATTTTGAAAAAGGAAAGGAACTTTATTTTGCCAACCAATTTCAAGAGGCAATCATTCACTTTGACAATGCCATTACTTCTGGTTTGTATTACGAAGCTTATAAATTAAAAGGAAACTGTTTGCAAAAACTCGATTATCATTATAATGCTATCGAAGATTTTGACAAAGCAATTGAAGCAAATCCTCTGGACTTTTCAAATTATTACAGTCGGGCAGTTTCTAAAAAAGCAATTTTAGATTTTACGGGACAAATTGAAGATCTTCATAATGCCATTTATTACTACAGGAAAAATTCAATTTTAGAAAATTCAATTTTAAGATCTTTTGAAAATGACTTATTATTCGCTAAAATGAAAATTGAAGGATTAACAAAAAACGCTGCCGAAATAGCCAGAATTCCTTCGCTGGAAATTAAGTCACTTATTCGGGATTCGCTGCATCTTATTAAACAGGTGAAATTAAAAAATACAGCTCTGAAATAATTATAAAAAAAATGCCCTGAAATTTCAGGGCATTTTTTTTATTTTTTCTTTTTCGATTTAGACTTTGCTCTTTTAGCTTTCTTTTTAGCAATTTTCTTTGCTTTTGCTTTATCTTTTGCTTTTTTCGCTTTTGCTTTCTTTTTAGCATTCGCTTTTTGCTTTGCTTTTTTCGCTTTATCTTTCTTTTTATCTTCTTTCGCTTTTTCTTTTTTCTTAGCTACTTGTTTTTTCTTTTTCTCTTTTTCTTTCTCTTTTTCTTTCATCTTTTTATTCTTCTTTTTAGTATTAGATTTATCTTCGTCTTCAGAAACAGTTTCTTCGGTTTCTGTTGAAACTTCCGGTGAAACTACTTCTTCAGTTTGTTCTACATTATCTGATGTTGAAACTGTTGGTGTTTTTACAACTTTTGCAGCAGGTTTCTTTCTTGTATTGGTAACTTTTGTTTCAGTTTCTCTTTTAGTCGAATCTGTTTCGCTGGCAGTTGTTTCAGCAGTGTTGTTTGTTGGGTTTTCTTCTACAGCAGTTACATTGCTGTTTTCAGTTTGGTCCTGGGCATTTGTAATGTCATTTTCTTTCATGCGGCACGTATTTATTTTAGGATTTCAAGTGTTTTTGCATTAAAGTTATTGTTACTTTAATTTAATGTTAATAAATCATTAACAAATATACTGCTAAAAATCACGCGCCAATGTTAAGCTTTTAGTTTGGGCAAAAACTTAACATTGGAAATAAATCATACGAAAAACCCGACAGGTTTTTAAAACCTGTCGGGTTTAGGACTTCGACTCCGCTCAGTCTGACAATCTTTGTTTCGCTATGTGACAGCGCTAATTTATCGTATCATCTACATTTTGCAATACCTGCATTAATTTTCGGGTGCTTCTGTTGATTATGCTTCGTGTAGATTTTTTTTTGAGTTCATAATCTTTGGTACATCTTTCTAATTCTCCAAATAATAGTTGAAATTTATCATAAAGCAAGTCAAGTTCTTCCATTGCTTTTCTTGTTTTTGCGTCTTCTGTTTCTTCTATCTGGTCGCCGGCAATTTTAGACATGTATTCGAATTTGCGAAATGCGGCCAATAAAATTCGATGCTCTGTAGAACTTATTCCTTGCATAGTATATTCTCTGATATTGAATAGAAATTTTTATTTACGGATTAACCAGCAATGCATCGGCATCGGTATAAATTTTAGAAAGTGATAATGCTTTTGATTCTATCATTTTCATTTTACCTGTATTTCCTGATATGTTGTTTATCGCCGTATTTAATAAAATTTCAGAACGGTTTCCTAAAGCAAAAACTTCAGGATTTTGCAGTTCATCTGCATTAACTGAGGGATTTATTCCTGCCGAATAACTTCCTTCGTGTCTTGAATTGAATAATTTATAGATGGATGGATATAAAACCCAGCCTTGTGTGCCGGAAATTCTGTCATCTTCTATAGGAAATCCTGCTACATCTTTACCTATTGTTTTTTCGCCTATTGTTACGACATCCATAAAAGGGCTTAGATTGTTTATTATTATTTCTGAGGCAGATGCAGTATGTTTTCCGCATAAAATATATACTTTTTGAATATTTGGATGCGCATTTCTAAGAGCGTCAAAAGTTATACTTTTTTCATTGCTTTCTAATGCCTGCTGAAAGGACTGTTTTACAATACCACCATTTTTATTTCCTTCAAATTCAATAAACAAATCGCCTGATTTAATGTTTGGTGCCAAAATAATACTTAATGCTGTCGCCGAGGCTATATCTCCGCCTCCATTATAACGCAAATCCAAAATGATTTCTGTTATTTCCTTATTTTTTAATTCCTGAAATGTCTGCATAAATAATTTTGCCATTCCAACATCAAAATGCGGAATTTCGACATAACCAATTTTAGTATTTCCGTTTGTAATTACCTGACTTAAAAGCAGCTGCGAAAACGAAAATCCCTGCATCAAAGAAACTTGCTTTGCATTAAAAAATCCTGATTGTGCTGAATACGAAATTAGTTTTAAGTTTAATTGCGTTGCAGTCACCATGTTTTTGTAAATGTTGTCGTAATTACTTACCGTTAATTCGACACCGTCAACACTTGTTATTAATTGCCCTCTTGTTAAACCGTTGTTTTTTGCCGGAGAATCGTATAATGCATACAAAATTACGCCGTAAACTTTGCTTTCATATTGCATAAATGAAACATCAAACCCGAATTTTTGACGCAAATTTATCGGCGCCGTTTCCGGTAAATTAGGATGTATTGCATACGAAAACCGATCATCGCTTTTTACTAATCGTGCAAAATATTCTTTGGGATTTACGGATAAATCTCCCTGATTTGGCATAGCATCATTCCACAAATAGTATTTTTTCATTTGCTGATACATCCATTCATTTGTGTATTCATTTGTTCCTTCTGTGTAATCCTGCTCCAGATCATCTGTAGAGCAGGAAGAAAGAATGATAACTTCTATTAAAAGAATAACACCATAAAAAAGATAGCTGAACGCTTTATTTTTCATTTTAAAATCTATAATATGAATATATCTCTTAAACACTATCTCATTATTTAAAAACAAAATAATCAACTAAATTCAGGGTTCCGTCTACGCCTGAAAAAACTCCGTTTGTATCTTGTTTTTCATCGAGCACAATTAGTTTTGATTTGTTATTTGTCATTGTCAATATAACGACCACTTTTTGCCCCGGAATATAAGATTCTGTTGTACCGTGTTTTACCAATTCCATTAAAACAGTTGGCGGTGAGCTAAACGGAAATTCAATAAATGAACTGAATTTATCTTTGTTGATATTCTCGACTACGCCAATTGTTTGTCCGTTAATTTTGCGCAGGATTCCGTCAATCGTACCTTCGTATCCGCTTTTTGAATATAGGTTTTGGGTAGGAAATATAAATTTATACCCACAATTGCCTGTTTTAGTTAATACGCCCGGTTTTAATGCCGAAACATGTTCGATCCAGATGTTTTCTTTTGCAAAAAATGAAAGTGTATCGATTGGTTTTTGTGCCGTAAAATTGTAGGTATGTACTATTTGTTTGGTTACTTTATTGGTAACTTCAAAAGTTTCGTTTTTGTCTCCGTAATAAACAAATTGATATTCTGTTTCAATTTTTTTTGTAAAGGCTGATTTTTTCTCTTTTCCTATTGTAAGGAGTTTTCCATTTATGTTTATTTGAATGGAATCGTTTAACGCGCTATAGCCAGTTATAACAACTTTTCCGGGCTGGTTGGTTTCTGTACCATAAAGCGGAGTCAGGTTATCATTGGTACAGGATTCGAAAGAAACCAATATTACAGAGAAAATTAGTATCCTTGTCAATATATTCTTCATATTCAATTTTATTTATTGTAAGAGTTTGTTATCGAAAATTCTGAAAGAGTTAACGAAATTATTTTTTGATAAATTTTATTTTTTTCGAAAGTTCATTATTAGAAACTACCAGAAAATAGATTCCTTGTGGTAAATCAGTAACAGATAAATCTTCTTGTTTGTATGGAGATTCTTTAACCAAACTTCCGGCTGCATTATAGATTTTTAATGCTGTTTCTTCATTTTGTAATTCTTCTGCTAATTGCAATTGTAAACTTTCCTGAACCGGATTTTGGTTTAATCTGCACGCTTTCAATTGTTGTTCTACATCATCAACTCCTAAAAGTGATTCGGCAGTAACCGAGATTTTATCAATTTCATAACCAATAAATCCTGAATTTGTTTTAGTTCCAAAAGCTAGGTATACTGCAGTTTCTCCTTTATATTGTGAAATATCTACTGTATAATTTTTAAACATTTCTCCTTCATCTGCTGTTCTTACCAAAACAACTGTGCTTAAAAGTGTAAATGTTGCAGGATCTGGCGAAGTAGAACCGTAAACAAATAAATTTTGGCTGCTATCGTAAACGCTTGTTTGTGCATTTATGATTAGAGATATTTTTCCTGAATAAAAAGAAGCATCTATAACAGGAGCTATGGCTAAATTATTCTCAGGAGCCGGTAATTGTCCCAATGTTGCAAAATCTATATTATATGTTCCTAAAACACTAATAGTTCCATCTACAATAGCAAAATTTTCGTCAACCTGAATATTTTTACGTGCATACCAATTACTGCCATTTCCATCTCTGTCTAATAAAGTCCAGTCTGAAACATCAGCATCGTCAAAATCATCTTCCCATATTGTAAATTGAGCAGATGATAGTGTAGTAACCATTATAAATAGTAATAAAAGTAGATTTTTTTTCATTTTTTTATTTTTTAAAATTTTATTTTTTTAAAACATGGGCAGATACAAAATCTGCCCATGTAAAGTTTTAATAACTAAACTAACCTCTGTATAAATTAAAAATTACTAAACTTTGTCCAAGAATTAGTCCAAGTTGCTTCGTTTTTGAATGCACCGGTAATACCAGCGAAATCCAATGGACCATTATTAAAGAAAGGTTGAGTAAGACCCCAAGCAGTTGCAGGATTTGCAGTTGAAGTACTTGTACCAAGACCTGATATAACTGTTCCTACAGGTAAAGCTACATTTACAAATCCGTGAACTGATATTCTAGAGTATGAAGAATTAGCTGGCAAAGAAGGAGATTCCCATCTGATTCCTGTATTATATCCTGTAACAGTAGCATCAACTAATCTTATTTGTCCTAATCTACGTACGTGGATAGCATTTTCGTATAAATTAGCTACTGTAGAAGAACTAACACCAATAATTGATAATTGATCAAGAACAGGACGTGTAATAACTCCAGTTGCACTAGCTGTACCAGTAGCATTGTTATCTAACTCAATACCGTTAGAATCCGGAAGACCACCGCTTAAACTGTGAGTAGAATTACTATCTGCAATTGCGATAGCTTTTGTAACTGTACCAGTATATCCAAGATCAAAATCGAAGTTATCATCATCCGGAGCAAAAGAAACTAAATGCGAAGCATTTACTGTTCCTCCAAAAAATTCGAATGAATCATCTCTACCGTAAGATACTTGTACGTGATCAATTGTAGTACCAGAACCAACTCCACCCAAAGTTAATCCGTTGATTTCTACGTCAACCAAAGTAGTAA
The DNA here is from genome assembly GCF_025947065.1 of Flavobacterium sp. N1736. Taxonomy (NCBI): domain Bacteria; kingdom Pseudomonadati; phylum Bacteroidota; class Flavobacteriia; order Flavobacteriales; family Flavobacteriaceae; genus Flavobacterium; species Flavobacterium sp. N1736. Next base: position 1,099,532 of record NZ_CP109994.1, on the reverse strand, counting down.
TAATACGTCCTGCAAATTCGATACGAACATAATTTAAAGCTCCACCATTGTGATCACTTACATTACCTCCATAATAAAAATCAGAAAGATTAGGCTGATCTCCCAATCCTTCGATAATGTTATCGTCTAATCCGTTATTTACCGGAGCAGTACCTAACATAACAACACCTCCAAAGTCTCCAGGAGTAGCAGCTGTAGCAGCGTTGCCATCTAATAAATTGTAACTTGTAAAAATAACAGGTGCATTAACTGTACCTTGTGCATCAATTTTACCAGTTTTAGTAATTACAAGAACTCCTGTAGCAACTCCTGGCTCTAAAGGTTTAGCTTTAATAAATGTACCCGCTTCAATTGTTAATGTAGCTCCGTTTTTTACACGTACAACTCCTTCAATTTCCCAAACTTTGTCGCTAGTCCAGGTAGTGTTTGTTGTAATATCACCACTAACAGGTTGTGTTATTGTAGGATAAGTAGTGTAATCAGCACCTGAAGCTTTCATTGAAAAAGAAGAATCAGCAGAAGAATCATCATTTTGGCAAGAGCTCACAGCCAGAGCTATCATTGCACATAGAAAAATTTTTTTCATAATAATTTTATTATTGCTATATTTGCTGCATTAAACTAGGCCTTTGGAGAGAGCAGCAAAATATCTTTCCTTAGGTCTTTCTCGTTTTTGGTAAAGTCCTTTTCAATAAACGATCCCGCTTTACCACCGGGGTTTACACCTATATTCCATCTTTCACTCATAGGTTTTTTTTTAACGCAGTGAAAGGCTGGCTTTCCATTCTTTTAAATTTTACTCTTAAATTTTAAAAGAACATCTTAAAGTACTTTTCTTGCATTTTTGTTTCATGCACTAAACAAAAAAGAAATCTAATACTTACAACTAAATACATTAGCGTTTGAAAAATCAAAATATCATCCCCTAATTTTGTTGTTAACGGTTTCTTAATATTTGTACCATTAGCATAATATTGCGATTAAAAATTGGTAAACTTTGTCCAGACGTTAGTCCAAAGAGCTTCTGTTCTAAATGCACCGGTTGCACCTGTAAAATTCAATGCTCCATTATTAAAGAAAGGCTGTGTAAGACCCCAAGCAGTTGCCGGATCTACTGTTGAAGTTGAATTACCTAATCCTGATAAAGTTGTTCCTGCCGGTAATACTACATTATCAAATCCATGAATTGATATTCTTGACCATGATGAACTAGTTGGCACCGAAGGAACATCCCATTTAATTCCTGTATTGTATCCTGTAACAGTTGCATCAATTAATCTTATTTGTCCAAATCTGCGTACATGAATACCACTTTCGTATACATCAGCAGCTGTAGAAGAGCTTACACCAATTATAGATAATTGTGAAAGAACAGGACGCGTTATAATTGAAGTTGCCATTAAACCATTGTCTACTTCAATACCATCAGAATCAGGAAATCCATTACTATCACTATGCTGTGAACCACCATCTGCAACTGCAATCGCTTTTGTAATTGTTCCTGTATATCCTAAATCAAAATCGAAGTTGTCATCCTTAGGTGCAAAAGAAACTAAGTGGCCTGCATTGACTGTACCGCCAAAAAACTCAAATGAATCGTCTAAACCGTAAGATGCCTGAACATGGTCTATCACTGTTCCGCTCCCTACTCCCGCTAAGCTTAGCGAATTGACTTCATTATTAACATCTAAGATGCGTCCGGCAAATTCAATGCGTACATAATTTAATATACCAGCGTTATGAACATTATTTGTACCGCCATAATAAAAATCAGCAACATTAAGCTGATCTCCTAATCCTTCGGCAATGTTTGTAGTAAGACCATTGTTTACCTGAGCATCTCCTAAAATTACTACACCACCAAAATCTCCGGGAGAACCGGTAGTATTAACATTTCCGTCTAATAAATAACGGCTTGTAAAAATAATTGGTGCAGTTAAAGTTCCCTGCGCGTCGATCTTACCTGTTTTTGTAATGACAAGTATTCCCTGAGCGTCACCAAGAGTTAATATAGGTGCAGCTATAATATAAGTACCGGGTTGAATCGTTAGTGTAGCGCCATTTTTTACACGAACAACACCGCAAATTTCCCAAACTTTGTCGTTTGTCCAGGTTGTATTTGTTGTAATATCGCCACAAAAGCTTTCTGTTGGAAGTGACACAAGATAATCGGCTTTAGAAGCTTTCATAGAAAAAGAAGAATCTGCAGATGAAGCATCTTCATTTTGGCAAGAACTCATAAACAGGGATGCCATTGCGAACATAAAAATTTTTTTCATAATCATAGTATTTAATTATTGCTAAAATTGCTGTCATTACACAATACCTTCAGAGAGAGCAGCAATATCTTTCCTTAGGTTTTAATTCTTCTTTTTCTGAATGCTTTTATTACAGATATATTAAAAGGAATAATTAAGTGATATACTTATAGTCCTTCCGTTTTTTGCTTTAAATAATTCCTGATCAATATCCTGATCGTATTTATTGGTAGCTCCTGCTCCCAAACCAAAGGCTGATCTTGGGTTAGATCCAACAGGTACGTCCTGTCTGGTACTATAACTGTTAACGTTGTTATAGGTTTCTATACCTGTGTCAAACAAATTTTTTGCGCTGCATTTTAATTCCAGATTCTTTTCTTTAAAAAATTTGTAGCTCACCTGAGCATCTGTTATACCATAAGGTTTACGAATTTCCTCGGCGCCGTAATCAAATCCTACAAGTATATATTGATCACCAACAGCATTGTGTCTAAGGCTAAACCCAAAACGATCACCCACATAGTCTAAACCAAAATTATAGCTATAAGGCGACTGCCCGTATAAGGGTCTGTTTGCCTCATAAAGAACACCTGATCCGTCTAGTCTTTGATATGATTTTACCTTTGTAGAATTGACAGTCGCGTTTCCGTAAACAAATAGATTTTTCAGGATTTCTCCTTCGCCTAAAAAAGAAAGACTTTTATAAAATTCTAATTCAAAGCCCCAAAGATTAGCATTATAAGAATTGATATTATAAACATTTCTCTCACCGGACGTGTTTAAAGCTCCAACACTTTCAATAGGATTATCTATATCTTTATGGTATACACCAAAAGACAAAATCTCGCCGCCTGAAGGGAACCATTCTAATTTTAAATCATAATTATCGGCTACACTCGAAACAATTCCCCCAGAATAATTATAAATAAAATAAGATCGAATTGGGTCAAAATATGGGATATTCAAACGTTCTGCAAATTGAGGACGCATAACAGATTTGTTATAACCAAGTCTTACATTCATTTTATTAGTTGGGCTAATAATTAAGCTGGCCGAAGGTAAAAATTGCCATACTTTATCATCTTTTTGTTCCTGATCAAAATCGCCGGCAGCAATAGACTGGCTTTCAATTTGTGTATAAACATAACTTTCTGCCCTTGCGCCCCACACGAATCTTACATATCGGCCCATTTTATTGTCCAGCATTAAAAATGGCGAATGTACTTTTACATCTCCAACATATTGTTTTCCATATTTTAAACCACCAAACCAGCCAAAACCGCCATAGTAATAATTAGAACCGTCTAAAAAATCTGTTAGTGAACCATAAATACTGGCGCGGTCTGTTGTTTGACCAAAGGTTTCTAATTTAACTGATACCTGTTGATTGGTTGCTTTTTTATAAGTACCAAAATATCCTGCTTTAATGTCGTTTGTAAAAGAATCGCTAAAATTGAATGAATATTTAAAATTAATAGCAGCATTATAATCAATCTCATCATTAGTAAAATTACTTCTCTTAATATTTTGAGTTGCATTATAAACATCATAATAAACCAGTAAATCGTCTCCAACTTTTCTTCTGTCAATATTTAAAAACGTAGCATCTTTGGTGTCTTTTGTAACATTTCCGTAAGCGCCATACCAATTGATTTCTAATTTGTCGAATTTGTGATTTCCCTCAATTTTATTTTGGATAAAAGTGGTATAAACCGGATAATTGGTTTCAGAGGTTCTCGCTAATATACTTCCATCTACGATACCATCAGTCGCCATTCCGTTATCCCAGCCAGTAATTTGGGTTAATTGACTGTTATAGATATGCATTACTGTATTACGGCTGGTAATTTTATGATTTCCTAATTGTATTGCCGCATTAAACATACCGCCTAAAGTTGACGTATAATTATAGTTTGCTCCGGAGTTATTAAAACCATATTTTTCAAAAGTAGAGTATGCCGCTGTTTCGTTTGCAGGAGAAAACTCTGTATTACTTTTATACTTACCTCTTTCAGTATGTTCAATATCTAATTTTTCCTGTGTATTCTTAAAAATTAAAGAACCTACAAATCCCCATTTGTTACTGTCTTCTAACTTATAAGTTCGTCCTATTCCAAACTGAATTGTGCTGCCGGGAGCCGCATATGTTTTATAAGTCGTAAAATTATCCTGAGTAAATTGTTTTGATTGCTGAATAGAAATATTCGGGTCTGCAGCGTCGCTTTTTACATTTGCTGCCGAAAGATTGTCAGGACTGGGAAAATCACGTCTTCCATCATCAAAACCCCAATAATCATAATCACCTTCCTGTTTTGTAAGCCTTTCTTTAAAAGTGCTTCTGCTATTATAAGCAGTGCTGATAGAAAAATTGGTAAAATTTTCTTTTGGAATATCCTTAGTTTTAACCTCGACATATCCACCGGCAAAATTGGCATACATATCCGGAGTGGCAGATTTACTCACCACAATACTCTCTACAATAGAAGTAGGAATAATATCAAAAGAAAAATTTTGCTGATACGCATCCGTACTCGGCAAGGCAATTCCGTCCATTACCGCCTGATTCCATCGCTCGCCCATTGAGCGTACAACAACATATTTGTCGCCCACAGTTGTTACACCGGTAATACGTTTTAATGAACTCGCCACATCCCTGTCCGGCGTTCTGGCAATTTGCTCTGCCGAAATACCATCAGAAAATTGTGGCGCTTTTTTTTGCTGCAACAACATTCCTTCAACCGAAGCTGTCGCTTTTTTATAATCCTGAACAATGATAACTTCATTCAGCGATTGTGCATCTTCTTTTAACGAAACAACCAATGGCGTTTCCTCGTCTTCAAGAACTTTTACATTTGTAATTTTTTGTGTCTGAAACGAAATAGCGCTTATTTCAATCGTGTATTCGCCCGCTTCAAGTTCCAGAACATAATTACCGTCAATATCAGATTGCGTACCATAATTAAGTCCCGCAACTTTAATATTTACGCCCGGAAGCGAAAGCCCGTTTACATCAACGACTTTACCCGTTATTTTTCCCTTCTTTTTTTTTTTCGCCGAATCTTTACTGTTTACGGCTATATTATTTTGATTTCTTCTGAAATTTAAATTGGTCAGACTTTGCAAATCAGTCAAAATTTCATCAATAGAAACATTCTCTTTTTTTAATGTAACTAATGGCAAACTCAAATCGAGATCTTTTTGATAAATAAATTGATACGGAGTTTGAGATTTTAAATTATCTATTATTTTTTGAGGCGAAGAATTTTTAAAATCAACCGAAACAGTTCCGGTTTGCGAATAAATAGTGTGTGTTCCAAAAAGGAAACCGAAAAACAAAATCCAAATGGCAAATTGCCTGGAAAAATCATTGTTCATAATTGATAATTGTTAGTTTATTAGAATTAATTTTAATATGATATTTAGGGTTAATATTCTTAAAATAGGGCAATACTTCTCTGGTAGCTCAAATTTGATTTTGGCTAGAATTGTTATATTAAAAGTTTATAATTATTTAGTGTCTAATGAGATACGTATTATTTCCTGTAGGCTCAATCTTGATTTCCAGTGCAAATGAAATTGTTTGCAGCATTTCATAAAAACCTTGTCTTGTATCAAGAGTTCCCTGCATTTTCAGGTTTCGCAAATTTTCATCCAGATACGTTACTTCAAACTTATGATCTGTTTTTAGCTTATCAATAACCTGTTCCAGCGTTAAATCATCAACATACATCAGCACTTTTTTCCATTTCGGTTCTAAAACAGTTGTTTTTTGTTTGCTCAGCATCGCAGTTTTGGCGCCATAAACAGCTTTGTCTCCGCGTATTAAAAAAACGGTATTTTCTTCTGTCTCTACTTTTACCTTTCCGGTTCTCACATTAACTTCCGGCACATGATTATTGTAAGCTTTAACATTAAAAGAAGTTCCTAAAACCGTCGTTTTTATGGGGCCTGAACTAATCACAAAAGGATGCGAAGGATCACGTTTTACCTCAAAAAAAGCTTCCCCTTTTAAAGTAATCCTTCTTTCTTTTCCTGTAAATTGTTTAGGGTATTCTATTTCAGTATTTTCATTTAGCCAGACACGAGTACCGTCAGGCAAATTCAATAATCGAATATCTTTATTGAATGTTCTTGTAGACGCAATTTCAATTTTATGGCGATTATTAAATTGAATAAAATTGTAATAACCAGCCACCGAAAGAATAAAAACAGCACATGCAACTGCAATCCAGTTATATACATTTCTATATTTATCAACAGTAACATTACGAATGTTTTTCCACATTCGGGATTTAACTTCATCCGGAAGAATTCCCCTGTTTGGTATTGCGTTCCATTCGTCCTTTAACCTTTTTGACTTCATTACAATTTAAATGTTTACTATTGATAAATTAAAACCTGTACTATCGATACAGTTACATTAGATTTTCAATGAAATAAATGTCACGGGGCAATGTTACTATTAACGTTTTCTTAATGTAATATAAACACTTATATAGCATTATTATCATGGTTAAACACCTGAAACAAAGCCGAAAAAAATAAATAAAATAATTTTAGTATAATGTATGATTGTAAAGAATAGTAACGAAGAATGTTAAGTAATTAAATTTTGCTGACTCACAAAAAATAATGCAAACCAATATAATTCGTGATTTTTTACCGAGTTCTTTTTCAGAAATTGAAGTGTTTTTGAAATCTGATTCGCAACTGCGCTTGGCGACATATTCATTTCCTGCGCAATTTCTTTATAACTAAGATCTTCAAATTTATGAAGGTTGAAAATTTTTCTCCTTTTTTCAGGAATTTTATCCAGCAGATATTGAATTTTTTCGAGTTTTAAATCAAAGTTATCATCTGATTCTGAGGGAGAATCCATCTCTTTAATCAATTGGTCATTCTCTACAGAAAATATTCTGTTTTGCTTTTTGTACCATTTCGAAATCTCTTGTTTTGAGCTTTTAAACAAAATTGCTTCCAAACTTACCTCAGGGTCCAATTTAGTGCGGTAATTCCATAAATGAATAAACACATTCTGAGTAACATCCTCTGAATCTGCAAGCTGTGACGTGTATTTTTTAACAAAGCAAAACACTTTGTAATGATATAAATCATAAATTTCTTTAAAACATGCATCATCTCCCTCTCGTAACCTTAATACCAAATTAGAACTCATAATGTAATTTTAATTGTTAAAGAAGACCCTTACAAATGTAAGATAAACGGTTATTGATATTTTTTACGATTTATTCATTTAATAATTTATTAATATTCGCACTTTTTTTTCCTATTTCTGATGATTTAGCATATCGTTTGTCATTTCGACCGAAGGGAGAAATCACACAAGTAATTCTACAAAGATTGGCGATTTTGCTTGCGGAAATTCTGGTGCGATTTCTCCCTTCGGTTGAAAAGACATACATAACGCTACAAAGATTGACAACTTTCAGTATATTTTTTTACCTTTGAAACTCAACTTTTTAATCTAAATGGCGTTATATTTAAGCCTTCAGAAAATTGATATTCATTATGGAACAAAAAATACATCAGGGAAGAAACATAAAACGCTTCAGAGAAATGCTTGGCATCAAACAAGAAGCATTGGCTTTTGATTTGGGAAACGAATGGAATCAGAAGAAAATTTCTATGTTGGAAGCAAAAGATGTAATTGAAGATGATATGCTTAGGCAAATTTCAAATATATTAAAAATTCCTGTTGAAGCTTTTCAGAATTTTGATGAAGAACAAGCAATAAATATCATTTCAAATACATTTGATCATTGCCAACAACCTGCGTCTGTATTTTACAATTCTACTGTTAATCAAATTGATCAATTTGTTAAACTGCACGAAGAAAAAATAGCATTATACGAGCGTATGTTAAAAGAGAAAGAAGAAATGATGCAAAGACTTGAAAAACTAATAAATAATAATTTGAAATAAAGTTCTCAAATAACACATAAAACTCCTTAAAATAAGGAGTTTTTTTTATGTCTTTATTTTGCGTTTCTGATATTTCAACGGATTAATCCATCATTCGCAATCAGAATCCAATTTTGTCATTTCGACCGAAGGGAGAAATCGCACATGAAACTCCGTAACGAGAATCGCCAATCTTTGTCGATTCCTGAGTGTGATTTCTCCTCCGTCGAAATGACAAAAAAAAAGAATTTTAATCCATAATTCCCAATCAGAATCCAATTTTGTCATTTCGACCGAAGGGAGAAATCGCACATGAAACTCCATAACGAGAATCGCCAATCTTTGTCGATTCCTGAGTGTGATTTCTCCTCCGTCGAAATGACAAAAAAAAAGAATTTTAATCAATAATTCCCAATCAGAATCCAATTTTGTCATTTCGACCGAAGGGAGAAATCGCACATGAAACTCCGTAACGAGAATCGCCAATCTTTGTCGATTCCTGAGTGTGATTTCTCCCTTCAGTCGAAATGACATATCCTATGATAATTAAGTAACTATTTTTCTAAATACTATAAGATAATTTGCTCCATTTAAAGTTAATTTTGGTTCAAACGCTGAACATACAATACTGTTCAGTAATCTAGTAATCAATTAAAAAACATCATTATGATAGCAAATAACGACCGAAATTACGATCAGCAAGAAAGTAATATCACAAACGAAAATCAAAGTTATATTGATCAATATCAACAAGAACACAGTATTGGCGAAAATAATTTAGAAGAAGAATTACTTTTAAATGAAGATCAGAGTTATTTAGACAGTGAGTTTTCGAATGCACTTGAAAGAGATGATGAAGAAGATGACCAAGACGAACAAGATTTGGAAGAAGATGATTTAGATGAAGATGAAGAAGATTTAGACGAAGATGATCTTGACGACGATTTAACAGAAGATTACGACGAAAATGATCGTGAGCCGGAAACTTTTTCAGACGACGGTTATAAAATAGACTAATCCTGACAATCAATTCCTGATAAAGGCAATAAATGCCAAAATTGACTGTTTATATAAGAGATTAAATATTTAAAAAGTATGAAAAAAATATTGTTTTTGATTATCATAATTAGTGTTTCAATGCAAGGATATGCGCAAGATGAACTTAATAATAAAAATAAATCAATCGAGTCAAAAAAAATAGAAGATAAAGAAGAAGTTCCGCCAGCCGAAGCTTTGCCAAAAACCGATGATCCAACAATTCCAAAAGATCCGATTACGTTAAAAATTAATCCGGACGAACTTTTCAACAATAATATTCTTTATAAAAAAGAAGCCAATGTACCGGGAGTTTTTTATCGTAGAAACGAATATTTAGGAGGTTTTGTAACCAAATCATTCACGTCTACAATTCGTTACAGAGATGCCGCTTTTGTAGATGGCGATAAAATAAAAGTCTATTTAAATGATAAAGTAATTGAACCCGAAGTTCTTTTGGATGGAGAATATAAAGGATTCAAAATAAATTTGGTAAAAGGAATCAACAAGATCGATTTTGAAGCCTTGAATGAAGGTTCAGCATCGCCAAATACAGCAGAATTTCAGGTTTATGATGATAAAGGAGTTGCTATAGAATCGAGCCAATGGAATGTTGGAAAAGGCTACAAAGCCGTAATTATTTTGTACAAGGAATAAAAATCTTAACGTTATATATTATTAATTCAATTAACAAACGGGAAAAAAAGAAAACCTCTTTTATCCCGTTTTTTTCTTTTAAAAGACTTTGTGTTCATTAGAAATGAAAATAATTTTACTGAAAATCAAACATTTATAAATATTCTATTTGTTCTTTTTTGTAAATTTGATATTCCTCATAATTAATAATCATACTTTACAAACTGATTTTTCCTGAAAGCAGGCTGAAAAAATAAACGTCGACATTAAAGTTTTAATAAAAAATTAGTTTTTTTTCGTTCACAAAATCACTAACTTAGAAATAGTAATAGAGAATATATTGCTGTTTCAAACAGTGACATTTCTACATTATCCAAAAGAATTCAAACCATTTTGTGAAGTTGTTATTGAAACACTTCTTCACTTTAAATTTAAAAATTAAACTATGCGAGTATCAATCATTCGAAAAAATATAAAATTTACCCCAGATTCCAAAAGAGTAGTTGCACGATATTTTATGAATGGTGAAGAACGGACACAGCAAATGGTGGGCCGTATTATGATGCTTGACGAAAAACAGGTATTGCAAACCTTAGAACAAACACTTCGAGAATTTGCCAGGCGTCATCGAAATATTTCGAGCATATTTATTAAACACTGCGAAAAAATCAAATATATCATTGAAGGAATGCAAATTGATTACGATGCACTTTCTATAGATCGAAAAATGCTTATCGGATCTTTTTGTACCATGGAATATGCGATTGAATCTGCCGCTATTTTTAATCCTTCCATTATAGAAGATTTTGATCAGTCAGGTCTTCAAACGGGCGAAAAACGTGTTATTATTTCCTTTCGTGCCACAGGCGAAGGTCATATTTCATCTATTGTTTTTAGACGAGGAATTCTTGACAAAGACAATAACCTGCAAATAATGAAAAACGGTAATAATATTGATAAAGCCGAAATCGAACATAAAACCTTATACAATAAAGAGCGATTTTTATCAAAATTATCCGAAATGCATACGCAGGACAAATACATTACGCAAATCATGCAGGATTTGCCGGATGAATTTGAATTTGCAGTATTAAAAAGCATGGTAACTACAGCCCTTGCAGATCCGTCGATTCGTCAGGAAAGAAGAACCGCACTCGAAGAAATAATCTGGCTGGCAAATTCATTTTATGACCTGCAGTTTAAACACGATTCTGATATTACAGAACGAGTTATATTTCCAATATCCGACTCTGAAAGCCGCGGTATAGAAGATGCGCGTTTTGTTCGCTTCACAGATGATGACGGTTCTACACGCGTAATGGCGACTTATACCGCTTATAATGGTCATGCGATATTGCCTAAACTCATTTCGACAGAGGATTTTTATAATTTCAGGGTAATGCCAATGCATGGTGTTGGTGCTCAGAATAAAAATCTGGCATTATTTCCAAGAAAAATAAACGGTAAATTTGCTATGCTTGCCCGTATCGATGGTGTCAATAATTACATCATGTATTCAGACAGGCAAACGCAATGGAACACTCCTATTTTGCTGCAAGAACCGCGTTATACGTGGGAACTTACACAAATAGGAAACTGCGGTTCTCCCCTCTGGACATCTGAAGGCTGGCTTGTAATCACGCACGGCGTTGGTGCAATGCGATGTTATTGCATTGGTGCTTCGTTATTTGATCTCGATGATCCATCTAAAGAAATTGGGCGACTTAAAGAACCTTTAGTTTCACCACTAGAAGATGAACGAGAAGGTTATGTGCCCAATGTCGTTTATTCCTGCGGTGCCATTATTCACAACAACAGCCTTATTTTGCCTTATGCCGTTTCTGATTATTCGTCTACGTACGCTACAGTAGATATGGTCGAATTATTAACTGCACTTAAAGACAGTAATAATCACTAAATACAACTGGCAATCATATAAAATTGCCCATTAAAATTGTAAACTCAGGAGTTTTACACGTATTAACTTTGATATCAATAGCTTACAAATTTATTTCTTTATAAAAGGAATCGATTTGTAAGCCATTATAAATTTCTAACAATTTATATTATGGATGAATCAAACAATACACTCAAAAATTCCAGCATAACTTCAGGCGACAACGTTTCCTTTTGGATCGACTCCACTCCTATTATTTCTTTTAATAAACCCGATCAGGATATTCAAACCGAAGTACTTATTATTGGCGGCGGAATTGCCGGACTTACTACTGCTTATAAATTACTAAAAGCAGGTAAAAAAATAGTACTTGTAGAAGATGGTTTTATTGGCAGCGGAGAAACCGGACGCACAACGGCACATTTAACCTGCGCGCTCGATGATCGCTATTATTTTCTTGAAGATACTTTTGGAGAAAATGCCACAAAACTTGCTGCTGAAAGTCATGCCGCGGCCATCGATGAAATTGAAAAAATAGTTACCGAATTAAATATTGATTGTTCGTTTAAAAGAGTCAACGGTTACTTATTTCTCGATCCAAGTGACAAAGAAGAAAATCTGGAAAAAGAATTTGAGGCTACAAAAAAAGCAGGATTGCGAACCTCGATTTTAAAAGGAATTCCGGGACTCGCAAATGGCGAAAACCAACGATGTCTCGCCTTTAGCAATCAGGCTCAGTTTCATATTTTGCATTATCTAAAAGGACTTGCCGAAGCTATTGTTTCGCTTGGCGGAATTATTTATACCGAAGCCCGTGCAGAAGATATTACCAAAAAAGGCGCAAAGGTAAACGGTTTTACTTTTACTGCACAACATATCGTTGTGGCAACCAATACGCCTATTAATGATACGCTCACGATGCACACCAAACAACATGCTTACAGAACATACGTAATTGGCGCTAAAATCCCAAAAGGAATTCTTCCGTATTCACTTTGGTGGGATACCGGCGATCAGGATTCTAAATGGGTTTCTCAGCCGTATCATTATGTTCGTCTTGAAAATTATGATGATAAATACGATTTACTGATTTCTGGTGGTGAAGACCATAAAACCGGTCAGGCAGATGAAGAAGATATTCCTCAATCATCACGATATGACAGACTTGAAGCGTGGACACGAAATTATTTTCCAACGATGGATGATATCTCCTATCGATGGTCTGGTCAGGTTATGGAACCTGTAGATTCTCTGGGATTTATGGGGAAAAATCCGGGAGATGACACTATTTACATTATTACCGGAGATTCCGGCAACGGAATGACACATACTACAATTGGTGCCATGATTATTTGTGACAGTATTTTGGGGATAAAAAACAAATGGGAAGATTTATACGATCCGTCAAGAATTACCTTGAAAACTGCGGGAGATTTTATGAAGGAAGCCGGCAATTTGGCAAGTCAATATTTGGATTGGATAAAAGGATCTGATTTAAAAAACACAGCAGATTTACCAATTGGCGAAGGCGGCGTACTTTCGTCTGGATTAAAAAAAATTGCTGTTTACCGTGATTATGACAATACTTTAAAAGCATTTTCTGCGGTTTGTCCACATTTAGGATGTATTGTACAATGGAATGCCGATGAAAAATCTTTTGACTGCCCATGTCACGGTTCCCGATTTGCAACAGACGGTTCCGTTACAAATGGTCCGGCACAAACAGATCTGGGCAAAATTCATATTACGTAAAACATAAACACATAATTAACTGAATACCTGTGAATTATATAACCACAAAACTCCTAATTATAATATTTTGATAAATCACAAGTGTACATTTACCATTATAAAAATCTTAAAAATTTAATATTATGAATACTTCGAACACAAAAAACAGCAGCACTGATAGTGCAAAATCATCAGATAAAAAAACTGATACAAAAAAAGAAACTGCTTCAAAAAGCACAAAATCTGATTCTGGTGCCAAAAAAACCGGAACCACAAAAAAGTAATAAATACTTTTTAAAATTTTGTACTTCCTCGTTTTTACTATGTTTTTTTTCATGCTGATATTTAACAAAGCTTATAACCTGGAAGTACATTTTTTTTAATTTGAACTCAAAAACATTCGTAAATGGATATCTGTACACTTTTACAAATCGTTATTTCGACTATAGCAGCGACTTCTTTAATGACGCTTTTTAGTTATGCCGTATCGGCCAGCACAAGAGAATTATACAAAGAACCCGTGCTGCTTACTTATATTTTTACAAAATTTCATATTGAAGTATCTCCAAAAACAAAAAATATTTTAGCGTGGCTTTTACATTATATAATTGGTTTACTCTTTGTAATCGCGTATCATTATTTATGGTTTTATAACATTTTCGAATTTTCATGGCGCGTAGCATTTTTATTTGGAGCAATTAGCGGTATTATTGGCATTTTGGGCTGGATTGTTCTTTTTGAAATTGTACCTCAAAAACCAAATATTGATTTTAAAGGATATTATACACAATTATTTTTTGCCCATGTTATTTTTGGGCTCGTTGCATTTTTTGTCTATAAAATATTCACATGTAATTAAACTAATTACTACATTTACAGATAGTTGTATAATTAAATAATATAAATATTGAAAACAATATTATAATTTTAGTTTTTTCACGTTTTAAATTTATACAATATAAACTTCTAAAAATTTTATTATGAACGGTTCAACTTTTAAAAACAGTTATGCAGAAAGTTCAAGAACATCGTACAGAAAAACAGATTCAAAAACGACCTCGGCAAGAAGTAATCAAAAAACACATATAGATACCAGAAAATCGACTTTGAAAAAATAAATTAATGTTTAAAACTTTGAATTATGGTAAATGAAACTCACGAAGATTTCGGTCTGGGAGATCGCAATTTTCATCCGGAAGAACAGCGATTAAATTCAGAAACCATTTTAAATGAAGATTCTGGATTTAATCCGTATCGATCAAATTCTATTTATAAATCTCAGGAAAGAGATAAAGATTTAGATAATTATACAAGAAATGATTATGATCCTTATCAGGACGATTTAGATGACGACGATGTAAACCAAAATGTCGATGAAGATTTAGACGATGATGGTGACGATTTTGACGATGATTTTGACGAAAAAGATAAATCTGATTATTAAATATCAAAAAGAAAATGAATTATAAATAAAAAGCCTTCATAATTGAAGGCTTATTTTTTGCTGATTAGATTTGATTTTGGTACTGCGTAATTTTGGTGAAAGATAAAGTTCAAAAAAATTAATGTTTCATGTCATTCACTACTGGCTATTTTTTCTAAAAAATAAGACTAACAAAAACGGTATTCATTTACCTGAAAACAGTTATAGTATCTGTTAAATTCTCTTTATTAATAAATGCCTCAATAAATTCCTGAACTTCGGTAGTACTTTCTTTAGGAGTTTCAAACGAATTAATGTGAAATTCATCATCCTGATCAAGAATATGAATGATTTCTGTATATCCTCTGGAAATTAAACTACCTTTTAATTTAATTATATTCAACTGCTGTTGACTATCCAACTCTTTACGAACTTTTAGTTTTATAGCTTTTTCCATAGTAAATATTTTAAATTATTAGACTCATAATTAATATCAAATATAGCTATTAATTGATTTATTCAATCCACAAATATAAAACTTAACTCATTATTTATCAACATATTAATAAACATTATGTTAATTTTTTTAATCTGCATTTTTGTGGCATATTTTTGTTAATTCATGTAAAAAAAATCTTATCTCATAATAAAACAGTGTTGTTTACTATTTAATTTAGATAAATCATAATTATGATACTTTCAAAAAAAAATTATTTTCTAAACTAATTTTTTTTCAGATGCATAATTTGATACTATTTTATCTCTAAACGAAACACCATTTCCAGATTTTGATATTATATGAAAAAAGAAAAGGGAATATTTCAATAATGAAATATTCCCTTTTTTTATTACTTAGAAATAAATTACTAAAATTTAAAAGTAAGATTTCCTGTTATGCGCGTCGGATTTTGCGCTGCAAGCCTGTACGACCAATATTTTTCATTTGTAAGATTGTCTACTTTTATACCCAGTCTGTATTTTGGCTGATCGTAAAAAAGAGAAACATCTAAAACGGTATATGACGGAATCGTAAATTTGAAATTTGCGGTATTCGTCTGGTACGATTCACTTCCGTAAATACCTCCAAAACCAATTCCTAATCCTTGCGCAGCACCTTTTACAACACGGTAACTCGCCCATAAATTTGCTGTTCGCGGAGATCCTGACGTAGCCGGACGCAATCCCTGAACATCAGCATTACTTTTAGTGTATTTACTATCATTATACGTATAACCTGCAACAATATTTAATCCCGAAATTGGGTTTGCAATTAACTCAGCTTCAAAACCTTTGCTAACCTGAGTTCCGTCCTGAATTAAAAAATCTGTATGGTTAGGATCCGGATCTGTACGCGTAACATTTGTTACTTGTATATCATAATAACTAATTGTTGCAGAGATTTTATCCAAATCAAATTTAAAACCTCCTTCTGCCTGATTTGCCTGATTTGGTTTGAATGTATTTCCATTAAAATCAGAACCTGAAACATTGCTAAAACCATTCATATAATTACCAAATACAGAAATTTTATCTTTCATGATTTGATAAACAACGCCAAATTTTGGAGACAAAGCCGTTTGTTTATAATTTCCTGCAATCGAGTCTTTACTAGGATAATATGTTCCATTATTGATATAACGGTCAACACGAACTCCCGCCATAGCAATTAATCGGTCTGTAATATTCAAAACGTCAGAAGCATAAGCACTATACGTTTCTTCATCACCCGATACAAAATTTACAAAAGTAGCCGTGTTAAACATTGGCGCTACTTTTTCTATAGTAAAATTATTATAGGCATCGCCCGGTTTTTTATAATCCATCGCAGGCATATTCACCGTTGCGTCATTTCGGGTAGAACGAAGACTGTAATAATCTAAACCTGCCACAATTCTGTTTTTAACCGGACCAATTTTGAACTGACCAACAAAGTTTTGCTGAATATCAGTTCCGTAAAAAGGAGATTCCTGATACGTAACCTGTTGTCTTAAAGTAGTTGGCGATCTCATCGACAAAGCAACGGTATAACCATCTGAAGAAGATCTTGTTCTGGAAATAACAGTTTGTGAATTCCATGTATCTGACATTTTATACTTTAACTGTGCAAAAATGTTATACTGCTGGCTTGTATAATTGATGGTATTATTAGCAAAAGATAATTTATACGGAATTTCAAGATCTTTGATGCTCATTTCTTTTCCACTTACCACAAACGGAGCAAGTCTCGTAGGCGAAGTTGCTTTGTAAGCACTAAATTCAATATCAATTAAAAGGCTTAAACGATCATTGATTGCGTATGAAAAACTTGGCGCAATCGAGAAATTCTTATTGAATCCTGCATCCTGAAAACTTCTTTCGCTGTGCAAAGCCGTGTTAATTCTTAATAAAGCTGATTTATCCTCGTTTAATGGCGTGTTTACATCAAACGTTAATCGGTTAAGATCCCAGCTTGCTGCTGAATAAGAAACTTCTCCTTTAAAAGTGTCGAAAGGTTTTTTAGTAACACGGTTAAATAATCCTCCAAATGAAGATAACGTACTGCCAAAAAGTGTCGCAGACGGTCCTTTAATTACTTCGATACGTTCTAAATTTGATGGATCAATTGTCGTGTAGGTAAAACTTCCAACTCCGTTTCTAACAACTTGCGGCGTTGGAAAACCTCTTGACATTGAAGTCGTTCGCCCTTGATTTCTCACTTCGGCAATACCCGCTCCCGGAACATTCTTAAAAGCACTGTTATAATCTGTAACCACTTGCTCTTTCATTAATTCTTTGCTTACAATAATGTAAACCTGCGAATTTTCGATATTTTTTAAGGGCATTTTCGCCACATCAATACTTTCTTTTTTGGCAAAACGATTTCCTCCTGAACGAATTACAACATCTTCAAGATTTTGAGAAGACGAATTTAGTTTAACGTCAACTATTGCAGATGGCGCTGTCTCTGTAATTTCAACACTTTCAACAGTTGGCTCATAGCCCGCCATAATTACTTCTACAATATATTTACCAAAAGGAAGCTTTTTAAATTCGTAGTTCCCTGCAGAATTTGTTACTGTGCTTTTGTTGGTTTCACTTAATTTTACAACAACTCCCTGACCTGCGGTACCGTCATTGGTTATAACTACACCGCTTATTTGTCCTGTTTGTGCCTGAGAAAATCCGCTTGTCAGTAAGCAAATCACAACTATTAAAGAGAAATTGTATTTAAAATTTCCTGTTTTATTACCCGAATATCTTGTAAAAGAGGAAAGTAATAGTAGTATTCTATTCATCTTATTGTTATTTAAACTAATTATAAATTAAAGCGCAAAAGAACAAATTTTTTTTCAATCTAACCAAGTAGATTTACAAAATATTTTAAATTATTATGATAAACAAAACCTTACAAAACCCTGTAAAATAAGAGATTATTGACAATTTATTATTTGGACTCTTTCTAAAATACACTTATATTTGCCTTTTAAACAGAAGAAAATCTAACAACTACAACACAAATAATTTTTTAAATTGAGTCAGAAAAAAATAAAAAAAGCAGCAAGACAAATACATTTGTGGTTAGGTTTAGCAACCGGAATTATTGTTTTTATTATCAGCATAACCGGATGTATCTATGTTTTTGAAGAAGAAATAAGAAATGCTGTAAGTCAGGAACAATTAAATATTCCCGTACAGCAAAAACCATTTGTGGGACTTGAAAAAATTGTCACGAATTTTAAAAAAGAAGTTCCGAAAGGAAAAATAACTTCCATAAAAATAAACGAAAAAGAGCCTAACGCTTGTGTTGAATTAAATACCAAAAGTAAAAGCTACTATTTTAACCCTTACGACGGTACATTAATCAATCAGGAAAAACAGGATTGGCTCGTAACCGTTAGAAAACTCCATACCAGTCTGCTTTTGGGCGAAACCGGAAGCTTTATTCAGCGTTGGTCTGTAGTTATTTTTGTATTGATGTTAATTACCGGAATTATTATTTGGTTTCCCGCTCAGATGAGATCCTTAAAACAATCATTAAGCATTAAATGGAAAGGCACAGCTAAAAGAATTAACTACGATTTGCATAATGTTTTAGGTTTTTACGCTTCTTTTATATTGCTGATTATTGCGCTTACAGGTTTGTTTTTTGCTTTTAAAGAAGTTAAAAATACAGCCGCTTTTTTATCCGGTTCTGAACTTACAGACGGAAAAAAAGTGGATTCAAAATATGTTGAAATAAAAGAATCACTGGGCAAACGTTACGATCGTATTTATAAAACAGCAAAACTGCAATATCCCGGAGCGGTTTTGATAACTTTTTCTATTAAAAAAACGGGAGATCTCAGACTGCGAATGTTATATCCGTATAATTGGTCGCGCAGGCAAAACACGTTTTATTTTGATGCCAAAACAGGAAAACCGCTTCGTTACAAACTTTATAAAGATTTTAATAACGCCGACATAATCGAAGCCAGTAATTATGATGTTCATACAGGTCGTTTTTTTGGATATTTCGGAAAAATTATTGCCTTTTTAGCAAGTTTAATAGCCGCAAGTTTACCTATTACAGGATTTATAATCTGGCTTAAAAAGAATAAAAAGAAAAAGAAATCACCTAAAAAAGTGCGAGTTTAACCGCAAAGTACGGTAAAAAATTTTCACGCAGATTTTAAAAAGATTTAAGCAGATAATTTGAGCAAATCTTTAATTAAAAAAAATCTGCTTAAATCTTTTTAAAATCTGCGTGAAATAATTTACAGCAAAAAACTTTGCATCATTTATACTTTTTTTCCATAAAGCAAAAGCCTTTTAAACGAATATATCGCAGGAAGTTTAGGAAAATCAAGCGCAATTCTCTCCTTATATGTTTTGATAAAAAGTTCTTTTTGCTCCCCTTCCAGCCTTTCTATATAAGGAATCAATGCAGATCCTGAAATAAAATTATAAAGCGTATCGTGATCATTGGCAATAATGGGATATACTTTTTGCATGATCTGAATATCTTCGAGTCCGCCATCAAAAAGTATTTGCGCATAAGTATCAATACTCAAAACGGGCGAATCTCTTTTAAAACCGTTTAAATAAGACTTAAATGGTTCTTCATCGACTAAATCAGAAAGAATTTTATTGAGTTTATTTTCCGGCTGAACAGGCATTTGTACCGCAAATTGCCCTTTTGAATTAACCAATTCGATCAATTTAGTAAACAATATTTCATGATCATCCGACCATTGCAAAGCGGCATTACTAAAAATTAAATCCCATTTTTCGCCAGAGTCAATGGTTTGTTCTGTAGTTGCTTTGCGAAAATGCAAATTATCCGTTTCCAGAGATTTCGACTGTTCCAGCATTTCATCAGAAGAATCAACTCCCAAAAAAATAGCTTCCGGAAATTTATCGGACAAAATAGCCGTTTGTTCGCCTGTTCCGCAACCTAAATCAATGGCTTTCATGAATTCCATCGGCTTAATAAAATCGATTAAATCATAAAAAGGCTGATAACGAATGTTTTTGAATTTGTTGTAGATGTCGGGATTCCAAGGCATTTTGTATTGCTTTTAATTGTGTTATTAGCTAAGATATAAAATTATTTGCTCTTTAATTTCTTTATCACTTCCTTCCCATTTTCATTATTCGGATTTATAGTAATTGATTTTTCATAATTTTCAATTGCCAAAGATTTCTGTCCATTTATCATATAGGCTTCTCCCAAACTATCATAAACATTAAATGAATTTGGATGTAATCTAACATTTTCCTTAAAAAATGCTATCGCCTCTTCAATATGTTTAAAACGAAGCTGCTGATAACCAGACTGATTTATAAAATCTTCCGTGGGATTTATGGTGTAACCAAATTCTTTGGACAATTTTTTAAAATGATTTTCTATGTCTGTATATAAAATTTTATTTGGATTAAGAAAAGCTTCAGTATGCCAATTACGGTAAATAAACCTAAGTCCGTCGTACATACTTTTATAAGGTACAGAAAAATGATTTTCTTCTTTGTATTCTTTATAACTCCATTCAAAAGATTTTGGAGCAGACATTTTTAATTGTTTCGTTAGCAAATCAACCGCTTGTGTATCTTCATTGGCTATAGTTACAAAAATCTTTCTCGAAAGCTGTTTATTTTCTTTAAGATAAGAATTGAAATCATCCATTACTTTCTCTCTGTTTTTATCACCTGTCAAAGCCGGGCTAATAACGATTAAAGCCTGAAATAAGTCTGGTGATTTTTCGTTTGCATAAATTCCAAAAAGTCCGCCCAATGAATGCGCTTCAAGAATTCGATAAGGCTGAGTCCTGTAGTTTTTATCAATGTACGGCACAAGTTCGTCTTTTATAAAACTTAGAAAATTGTCTGCACCATTTTCTTTTAAATCAAATCGTGGTGTAAAATCCCTGCCGCGTTCTGTATTTGGAATTGCTACAATAATCATTTTTGAAATAAAATTGGTCTCAAAACCAGAAAGAAAATCGACCATTTCAGAGACATATTTAAAATGACTTCCACCGTCAAGCAAATAAAGAATCGGATAAGTATCTGTTGAAGTTTTGTATTCCGGAGGTGTATGAATCCAAATTGTCCTGTCTTCGTTGATCGCTTTAGAATGAATTAAAATCTGTTGCTGATTGGCCGAAGGAATTGAGTCAATTATTTGTCCTACTGCATGTTTTGGAAAAAGAAATAAAAATATTCCACAAACATAAAAAGTAAATTTATAAATATCTTTTTTCATATTTTGTATTTCATCTAAACGAAAATACAATAAAATACTATAATTTTTATAAGAAAGAAATTGAAATACATAGTTAACTTTGACATTCTAATCTAAAAACCTCAATATGAAATTGACCATTGCATTTTGTTTACTCTTTGTTTGTTCGTTTGCTTCCGCGAAAAAAAAGGTAGAATCAACCGTTGACAAACGAGTAGAATTGCTAAGTATCGTGTTCCGACTTGCCGGAAATCCCGAATATAACATGAAATTAGCAAAGAATTATGTAGCCGATATTCATTCGTATTTTGATGTTTATAAAAATGATCCTCTTATCGCCTACGCAAAAGAACTGGCAGACAAAAAAAATATAGGTTTTTCAAGAGTGATGTATCTTGCTGTAAATTTGGAGCTTACAAATAATAAATTTGTCTTTATAAAAGAATCCGAAAGTTCGTTAACGGATAAATGGGACATGGAAGATGCCGTAAAATTTGTTGCACTATTAAATGACTTTTATGAGCGATCTAAATTCGATATTTTTTTTAAGGAACACGCAAAACTTTACGCCGAAGCTACAAAGCAATTTAATCAGTCTGTTACAGAATTTGATCAGCAATGGTATCTGGATTATTACGGAGATCAGGATGTTGACTATAAAGTAATTATAGGACTTAGTAATGGAGGCGCCAATTATGGACCAAGCGTAAAACCGGTTAGCAAAAAGAAACTGGTGTATGCCATTATGGGTTCGTGGACTTTTGATGAAAACGGCAAAGCTTTATTTCCTAAAGATGTTTATTTATCTTATTTAATCCATGAATTTAACCATTCTTTTGTCGATCATTTATTAGAGGATAAAAGCATTGAAACCCAACTTCAGTCAAGCGGAGAAATTTTGTTGGAAAGAGAAAAAAACAGCATGAAATCTGAAGGTTACGAAGAATGGCAAAGCGTGATAAATGAATCGATAATCAGAGCTTCGGTGGTTCGATATATGATTGATCACAAAAATAAAGAAGAAGAAATTCAGGAAGAAACTCAAAAACAAATGAAAAAAGGTTTTGTGTGGACAAAAGATCTGGTTTCACTTTTAGGAGAATATGAATCTTCAAGAAATACATATCCAAACTTTAAAAGCTTTTATCCTAATATGGCTGTCTTTTTCAAAACTAAAACGCAATAAATGGTAATTCATTTTGCCACAGATTATCAAAATGACAATAGTAGCTAAAAAACAAAACCCGACAGGTTTTAAAAACCTGTCGGGTTTACTAACGATAAAATTAAATATTAAGCCGGAATAAGGTTTGTTGTAATCCCAATTCTGTTCCAGGCATTAATGGTAATAATAGCCAAAATTACTTGTGCAAGGTATTTTTCGTCCAAAACTTTTGCTGCTGCTTCATAAGTTTCATCACTTACATGATTGCTAATTAAAGTAACTTCTTCTGTCAGCGCTAAAATGGCACGTTCTTCATCGGTAAAAAATGGCGTGTCGCGCCACGCGTTTAAAGCATAAATACGTTGTTCTGTTTCACCTGCAATACGCGCCTCTTTTGTATGCATATTGATACAAAAAGCACATCCGTTTATTTGCGAAGCCCTAATTTTGATCAGTTCTTTATGCGTGCGTGTTAATGAAGTGCTTTCAATAAATTTTTCAAGTCCAAGAATTGCGCTATATCCTGCAGGCTCTACTTTGTCAATGTGAATTCGTGTTTTCATTTTTAAAATTTTATGTGATTATTGTTTATTTAAATTAATTATGTTACGTATTTCTGTATTTTTCCAAAAGAAAATTAAGATTTTCCAATTCCTCGAATGTCAGATTTTGAGATAGTTTTTGCTCGTAAATGTGTATTACGGGTTTTAAATCTGTCAAAACTTCAACACCGGATTTTGTTATAAATACATCTATCTTTCTTCGGTTTTTACTACAGACTTCACGCGTTATATATCCCTTTAAAAGCAATTTATCTACCAAACGAGTCGTATTGCTTGCCTTTGAAATCATTTGCTCCTGAATTTCAAACATATTAAGCGGTTTCCCGTTTTTGCTTCTTAGAATATTCAAAACATTATATTGTTCCGGAGACAAATCGTATTTCTTTAAAATCTCATTAAAATTTTCGGTCAGCAAATGGTGCGTATAAATGATATTCAATAAAGCCTTTTTATTTAAAGACAATACCGTTGCTGTTTTTATAACATTTTCTATTTTCATTTTTGCAAGTACAAAATTTACGGATATAAATGTTTTCCAATTAAGGAGATATGTGCAGGTAGAATAAGTAAAACCCGATTGTTTTTAAGATGTGTTCATTTCTATTTCTTTTGAGCAAAATTAGAACAACAATCTGGGTGTAAAATATGCCAATTTTAAAATAAAGACTAGCCCAGAAAATTTACTGGGTTACCCTTTTAAGAATATCCAGTGCTTTCACCATTTCCTTTTCGTCAAGAGAAGCAAAACCCAATCGCATCGCATTGGCAGCGAAAGATTCGTTTTTGTAAAAATTTCCATTGTCTATAGAAAGTCCGTTTTTTAGAGCGTTTTCAGACATTTTTATTAAATCAATTTTAGAATCAAATTTCGACCAGATCGCAAGTCCGCCTTCGGGCATTTCAAATTCAATAACATCTTTAAAGTCAGATTGCAGTATATCACAAAAAAGATTTCGACGCTGTTTGTAGATTTTTAACGATTTACGAAAATGTCTTTCCATTTCACCATTATTAAACAATACAGAAAATGCATCTTCCAGAAGCGTATCGCCCTGTTTGTCAATCAATCCCCTTAAAGAAGCCACAGCATCAATAAATGCTAAAGGTCCCGTCATAAAACCAATTCGTAAAGCCGGCGCAAATGTCTTGGAAATAGAACCAATATATATGACATTATGATGATGATCGATACTCGCAAGAGGCAAATACGGTTTATTCTCGTAATGATAATCAAAATCATAATCGTCTTCAATAATCGCAAAACGGTATTCTTTGGCAAGGGTTAATAATTTTAACCTGCGTTCCATACTCAGCGTTACCGTTGTTGGAAAATGATGATGCGGAATAATGTAAACCGCTTTTATTTTTTGCTTTTGCAGTATTTCCTCCAAATAATCAATATCCATTCCGCTGGCATCAACAGGAATACGAATTAAACCCGCGCCGGAATATTTGAAAGTATCATCGGCAAAACTATAATTTGAAATTCCTACAGCGACAGTATCGGAGGTATTTAAAAGCAATTGTGCCGTAAGGTAAATTCCCATCTGGCTTCCTTTTGTAATCACGATATTTTCAGAAGAAACAGCTAAGCCCCTGGTATTCAAAAGATAATTTGAGATAGAAACCCGAAGATGTTCTGATCCTTTTGAACTTCCGTATTTAAGGAAATTTTTTCCGTAAAACTTCTTCGAAAGACTTCGATATTCACGCATAAGCTGATCTACCGGCGCCAAACGTACATCAGGAAAACCATCGTCTATAGCAAGACCGGATCTTTGAAAATTCCTGCCCGGACCTGCATTTTTAAACTTATTAGTCCACAAAAAAGATTCTTGTTTACCGGTATTTTTATTCGTTTCAGGAAGTTTATTTTTTGAAATTACAGGCAGTTTCGAAAGTACAAAAACACCTTTTCGCTCTACAGATTCTGCCCAACCCTGACTAATCAGTTCTTCATAAGCCAATTTTACCGTATTTCTGTTAATACCAATTAATTCTGCCAGAATACGCGAACTTGGCAATATGTCTGAAGGCTGCAATGTACCGTTGGTAATCAAGGATATAAAGCTGTTACATACCTGAATATAAATAGTAACGGGAGCGTTTCGATCAATTTGAATTAATGATTTATAAGGTAGCATCTGGGCTGTAGTTTTTATAAAAATTGGTATACAAATTTAATCCAAAATGACGATACTTTTGTAGAAAATTATTAAAAAATGAAAAACATATTAGTCATTAATTCAAGCGCAAGAACGCTTAATTCTAAAAGCAGAAATCTTACTGAAGTATTCGTTGATCACTGGGAAAATACGCAAAACAATGCCATTATCAGGTTTCGTGAACTGGGAAATAATCCTGTTTCTCACATCAGTGAAAACTGGATTGCAGGAGCTTTTAAACCTGAAAATACAAGATCTGAAGACGAGAAAAAAGCGTTGCAGGAAAGTGATATTTATATTGCAGAATTGCATCAGGCGGATATTATTGTTATTGGCGCGCCAATGTATAACTGGTCAATTCCAAGTGCCCTAAAAGCGTATATCGATCAGGTTTTAAGAGTAAACGAAACCTGGAAACTTAATCCTGATAATGTCGAAAATCCATACATTGGATTACTCGAAAACAAAACCGTTTTCTTGTTGCTTTCAAGAGGTTCCAATGGTTACGAAAAGGGAGAATTTAACGAACACATGAATTTTCAAAGCAATTATTTAAAAACGGTTCTCAATATGATGGGAATTCATAATATTCATATTGTGGCTGTTAACGGATCATCGCTGGATCAGGAAATATTGAAACAAACTACAGAAAATGCACATCAAAAGATAAAATTTCTTATTGACAGCGAACTTTTTTAAGGCTTTAACTTTGATAAATAAAATACAATAATGAAAAATAATGTACTTAAAGGAAGTCTTTATGTTGCACTTGGCGCCACAAGTTACGGCATGCTCGCCACTTTTGTAAAAATAGCATATAAAGAAGGTTTTACTACCGCCGAAGTAACAATGTCACAATATTTTCTTGGCTTTCTGGGACTTTTAATCCTAAATTTATTTCGCAGAGAAAAATCGGTAGCAAAACCCGAAACTTCAGGATTAAAAAGTGTTTTTAAATTGATACTTGCAGGAAGTTCATTAGGATTAACGAGCACTTTTTATTACCTCGCCGTTCAATATATTTCGGTAAGCGTCGCCATTGTATTATTAATGCAAACCGTTTGGATGGGCGTTATTTTTGAAATGCTGGTGCATAAAAAAATGCCGGAAATGCGTAAAATTATTTCTGTCTGCATCAT
This sequence comes from Flavobacterium sp. N1736, assembly GCF_025947065.1. Classification (NCBI taxonomy): domain Bacteria; kingdom Pseudomonadati; phylum Bacteroidota; class Flavobacteriia; order Flavobacteriales; family Flavobacteriaceae; genus Flavobacterium; species Flavobacterium sp. N1736. The sequence continues at coordinate 1,072,898 of NZ_CP109994.1, read as the reverse complement.
TTTGGCAGGAACATTACTTGCCACTAACCTGCTTGAAGAATCAGTAATTATAAACTGGAAAGGATTTGCATTCGGTATTTTGGCTGCGATGTCTTATACGGCAACCATGTATTCATCAAACAATGTCGAACTCCATTTTCCTGTACTAAAAAGAAGCCTTTTTATGATTTTGGGAGGATGTATTGTGGTGGCTTTTATTTTTTATTCGTCCATTAATTCCCAATTTTCGTTTGCTATTTTTCTGCGTTGGGGAATCATGCTTTCTTTGTTTGGAACCATACTTCCGCCGTTGCTTTTTACCAAAGGAATGCCTTTAACAGGAATGGGTTTAGGCGCAATTGTTGCTTCTGTCGAAATTCCCGTTTCTATAGCAATCGCATATATTGTACTTGATGAACCTGTCGGTTTTCTGCAATGGATTGGTGTAATTTTGATTCTCTTCGCCGTTGTTTTAATGAACCTTCAAAAAAGATAAAACCAAGTAAAATAAGAAAATAAAAAATCCAAATTCCAACGCATATTGGAATTTGGATTTTTTATTTTATTTAGAATTTCCTTTTAATTATTTCACACTAACAGTTGCAAGATGCACCGCTCTGTATCTGTTGAAAACGATAAAAATAATACCAATAATAAAGATCAGTGAAATGTTTGTTAACCCTAATAAAAACTGACTTTTAACGGCGTATAAATTAACAAATCCGTAGCTGAATATTGAACTTACCATATATGTTGCACCGCCTGTAAGACCGCTTGCAACACCTGCATTTTTAGAAAAACGGCTTAAACAATACCCATAAATAATATTAAATATAAAACCGCCACACATATTAATTCCCATTGTAAAAGCGATTAAAGTATAAATATTACTCGCTATCGAAGAAGTAAAAATCATAAGTAAAACCAATGTTAACTGCACAGCAACTGCAATTGTTACTTTTTTTACCAAAGGTTTATGAATAAGAGATTTAGCAGTGATTCCGCCCATCATAACCGCTAAACCGGACAGTAAAGAACTGTAACCTGTAGTAATTGCCGAATATCCAAATACGCGTTCTACAATAAACGGACTTGATAAACTATAAACTACAACGAGACCAAAACAAATACCCAAAATTATAATTCCTAAAGTAAAATCAGCTGATTTTAAGATACTTGAGTACGTTTGTGCAATAGACTTTAGTTTAAATTCATGAAAGTATTTTAAAGATTCTCCGCTATACAAAAGCTCAAGAATTAAAAAAACCAATGATAATCCGCCAAGGAAATAAAAGTTTGATCGCCAGCCAAAACTGTTTTCTAAATATCCTCCTAAAAACGGCGCCATAATAGGTGCACAAGCCCAGATAATCGAAAATAAACTAATGTAGCTTTTTAGTTTTTCTCCGGAATAAAGATCAACAAAATAGGCTCGTTTGGCAATTACAATAAAGGCAATGGCGATTCCCTGAATAATTCGCATGGCATAAATAACATAAATATCCGGCACCAATGCGATAACGAAACTGGTTAGTGAAAAAACGGCAAGCGACGCAATACTAATTTTAAAACGTCCGAAACTATCCAGAATACTTCCTATAAAAACCTGGCTTATACCAAGACTGAACATAAAAAAAACTAACGAAAGCTGAATTGCTCCTGCCGAAACATGTAAATCTTTTGCCATTGCCGGAAGCGATGGTAAATAAATATCTGTTGCAAATCCCGATAACGGAATTAATGCAAACGCTAATTTGGTGCTAAAACCCTGATGGTTTTCTTGTAAATTTCTCATTTTCTTAAATTAATTAGTAACACAAAAGACCGATCGGTCTAAAATTTTGTAAAAAAATATGGTTTTAATTTAACCATTTTGCTATATTATTTAACACATAGAAACATAGTTTGTATGACGTAAAAAGGCGTTTCACTTTTATAAACAAATCCCGACGCTTCGGGACTATGTGTGAGAAACTTGTTTCTTTTTATATTCTTTATTAATTTCAAAATAAAAAACTATGTTTCTATGTGTTTAAAAATAGATTCAATAATAAGGCTTATAAAACATAACTTTCAAATTCTTCTTTTATACTATCCAGAATAATCATCATTTGTTGATTATTTCCTAATACTTTTCGACACAAAATACCGCCTTCGATCATGGCAAAAACTTTTATGCTAAAATGTTCCGGATTTATCGCTGCCGATAATTCATTATTCTTAATTCCGTCTTCAATTATGGTGTAAAATCTTTTTTGTGCAGAACCAATAGCGTTTTTTACCTGCTCTTTCATAATAGGATTTGTATCATCTGCTTCTGCACCAAAATTTAATATCGGACAGCCATCCAATAAATTTTTATCATTTTCATAAACGCTCAACAAATTATAAAGTTTGGCTTTTGCCGATGTTCCCTGCGTTACAGCTTCGTTTAGTTTGCCTCCTAATTGCGCTCTTAGATATAAAAATGATTCTCTGCAAATTTCCTCTTTACTTTCAAAATTGCCGTAAATTCCGCCTTTTGCCAGCTTTGTAGCCTCCATAATATCAGTCAATGAAGTTCCTGCCATTCCTTTTTTATTAATTATAGGAGCCGATGCTTCAATAATAAATTGTCTGGTGCGTTCTGCTTTACTCATGATTTCTAAATTTTACACTGCAAATATAAGACCGATCGGTCTAATTATCCAAGTATTTTAACTTTTATTTAAATAAGGAGTCAGTTTGCATTAGTTTCATGGTTTTGAATTGCCGTTGGTTTTAACCAACGGTTGAAGGATCAAAAAAGAAATGGCTTTAGCCAAAATGATGGCAATATTTGGCTAAAGCCGGAAAAGCATTATTATGATCACCGTTGGTTAAAACCAACGGCTATTCAATAAATATGTTGACGTTATCTTTGTCAAAGTTTAAAACTTTGACAAAGATAACGCCCGCTTTTGTCATCCCGAGGAACGAGGGATCTTCACAAGTAGCTCGACAATTTATGTACATTTTGCATTAGTTTCTTGGTTTTGAATTGCCGTTGGTTTTAACCAACGGTTGAAGGATCAAAAAGAAATGGCTTTAGCCAAAATGATGGCAATATTTGGCTAAAGCCGGAAAAGCATTATTATGATCACCGTTGGTTAAAACCAACGGCTATTCAATAAATATGTTGACGTTATTATTTTATTTCGGAAAATAATTCCCTTTCATTATAAGTTTTACAGATCCTATAACAACACCCAAAACTAAAATATTCGTAAGGCAAAAAACAATAATAGCGGCAACAGAAACAGCATAATCATTTGTTTTTAAGGCAAAAAGTGATAAACCTTGCGATAATGTTGCGATTCCAAAAGTATACGCCCAATATCCCGGAGCAAAAGCTTGTTCTTTTAACCATTTTAGAGAAAAAGATATCGTTACAAAAATAAATAATGCATAACCCATTAAAGCATAAGCAATTGAAATATTCATAGTTTCTCCCGATAACACCTGATACGCAACAAATAAAATCACTGCCGGCGCCATATAAATTCCCATAAAATTTCTGGTTTTAACGCCAAGACCTCCTACCGTTAATTGCTGTGTAATTACAGAATCCATTATAAGCCAGGAAATAGTGCCTATTCCCAAAAGTAAAAAACCGTAATGATTGTATCCTAATAAACCGGCAACTAAGGCATTAACCAAAATACTTGCTGTAAAAGTCAAAAATAATGATGGAGTCGTTTGCTCCTGCTGGCGATCTTGCGTCCATAAAGTTGAAAGTCGGTAAGCGCCATAAATAAGATTTAATACAGAACCAATCCAGAAAAAATAAATAGCGGTCTTCGTATTATAAGGATGAATTGCCAATGCAACTAAAATTATCGATTCGGGAATCAGGGCTAAAAAAGAAGATTGTACCGGATCGTTAAATTCTGTAATGGCAGCTTTTCTGTGCTGAATCCATTTATTAATAAAAATGAGCAGCCACCATACAAATGAAATTACGGCTAATGCTTCTAAAATTTCTCCAATATACGACGGAAGATTCCAAAGAGAAGTTGCGTTTCTCCATGCATTTCCGGTTTCTGCCAGTCCTAAAGTCATCGCAAAAAAAGATGCTGGTGCCAGCGGTAATGCAATTTTTTGCACTCGGTACTGCTCTTGTTGTGTTGTGTTGCTAACAATTTTGTCCATAATTAAAATATTTGATTTAACTTTGAGCAAAATTATACTGATTTAAAGGTTTTTAAACTGTAAAATTATTCGTTAATTTAGTAATATTCTGTTATGGCAAATACTAATTTATATCTTCCGTACGAAATCATATTTAAAAATATTGAAGAACCTTTGCATACTGAAGTAGGTAATAATTTCTTCGAATTAATTTATATTATTTCAGGAACAGGAGTCCAGATTATCAATGAAAACAGGCTTTCGTATCAACCCGGACATCTTTTTTTGATCACTCCCGATGATTCACATTCGCTTGAAATAAATAGTCCGACTCAAATATTTTTGCTGCGTTTTACGGATATTTACATAAAAAACAGCCCTTTAACTTCCGGCAGTCTTTATAAACTCGAATATATATTGCAGCATGCGCATCATCAGCCGGGATGTATACTGAAAAGAATAACAGATAAAAATTTGGTTCATCCTGTTATAGAGGCAATTAAGCATGAATATCAAAATCCTACGCTTTATAACACAGAACTTATTCAATTATTAATAAATACTTTGATTGTAATCATTGCCAGAAATATATCGGAATACCTTCCTGAAAACATCAACAAACAATCTGACGGAAAAGCACATAATATTCTCGAATATATTCAAACGCATATTTATGAACCTGAAAAATTAAGTATTACAATAATGAGTGAAAAGTTTGGAATTTCTGAAACATATCTTGGGCGTTATTTTAAAAAACAGGCAAACGAAACGCTACAGGATTATATTTCGAAATACAGAATTAAACTGGTAGAAAACAGACTCTTATATAGTGATTTACGAATTGGTGAAATTGCAAATGAATTGGGTTTTAATGATGAAAGTCATTTAAACAAAATATTCAAAAAACATCGCGGCACTACTCCATCTGCATTTAGAAAATTTCCCGTTTCAAACTAATATCCTGACGCTTTTTTATTTATTTAAGATTTATCTTAACGTTCAGAAAACAGTAGAAATAACAACCCATAAGATTTTTTTTACACCCCGGCAATTCTGCAAAAAAAAAAGTAAATTATAAAGATTTAGTAATGTAAATCAAGACATATTTTGTTTAGATTTACGACCGAATAGACCCCAAATTATATTCCAATACAGAATGGCTTACAACACAAATGATCTGATGCGATTTTTAGACGCACAAAATAAATTGTATTTAGTTGCACTTGCAGAAATTAAAAAAGGAAAAAAAGAATCGCCGTGGATCTGGTTTATTTTTCCGCAAATAAAAGGTCTGGGATCAAGCGATACTTCGAAATTTTACGAGATCAAAAATGCCGACGAAGCAATGGCGTATCTGGAACATCCCATTCTTGGAAAACACCTTCTTGAAATTACTAAGGAACTCATTAATACTAATGAAAAAACTGCCTTGGAAATTCTTGGTCAGGCAGATGCCGAAAAATTAAAATCAAGTATGACTTTATTTGCCAACATTCAAAATACAGAACCCGTATTTGAACAGGTTATTAATAAGTACTTTGACGGTTCGTACGATTTTCATACGATTCAATTATTATATAGCAATTTATAATTTCTTCTTTTTAGAATAAATTTTACCGCAAAGTGCGCAACGTTTTTTATGCGGACTTTGCGGTTAAAATTCTCACATCACAAAATTAATTACATCTTATTCTTTATTATTTGGAAATATTCTAAATAAGCAATAACTTTCGCCCTTGAAATTCCTAAGCAGAAATTTCAACAGAAAAATACCATTTGCTTATACTTTTAATATGAAAAAAATACTTTTTGCAGCCATACTTTCTGTATCGTTGTATGTAAACGCCCAGCAAAACAAGCTTCTGGATGCTAATTTCTGGAAAACATCTCCGGATTTTACCCTTGTAAAATCTGAAATTGAAAAAGGAGATAATCCAACCGAATTAAATCAATTTGCATTTGATCCAACCGTTTTAGCGATCAATAATAGCGCTTCAAACGAAGTTATAAAGTATTTAATCGAACTTCCGGGCAACGGAATTAAAAAAATCACACACGACGGTCGTATTTATTTACACTGGGCAGCTTATAAAGGTAACGCTGAAATCGTACAATATTTAATTGCAAAAGGTTCTGATATTAATTTTGAAGACAGCCATGCCGCAACCCCAATTGCATTTGCAGCCGGTGCGGGAATTGTAAATCCTGCAACTTATGAGGCGTTTTTTAAAGCCGGAATTGATCCGAAAAAGAAATACGACGGCGCGAGTTTATTATTACTTTCCATTCCAAATGATAAAGATCTTACCACTACAAGTTACCTCGAATCAAGAGGTTTATCCGTTAAAGATGTCGATAAAAATGGTCAGACCGCTTTTGATTATGCTGCAAGAGCAGGAAATATTGCCCAGCTGAAAACACTTGTAGAAAAAGGCGTAAAATATACGGATAACGCCATTATATCTGCCGCTCAGGGAATGCGTCGAAGCGCAAATCCTATCGAAGTTTATCAATATTTGGTAGACGATCTTAAATTAAAACCTACGGTTACAGCTTCAAACGGACAAACGGTGCTTCATATATTGGCACGAAAAGAAAAACAGTCTGAAATCGTTGCTTATTTTATCAATAAAGGCGTTGATGTAAGCAAAACCGATAAAGAAGGAAACACTGCTTTTATAGTAGCAGCGGAAGGAAAAGATCTTGAATTACTGCAAACATTATTGCCAAAAGTTAAAAATATAAATGCCGTAAATTTAAAAGGAGAATCTGCGTTAACACAAGCTGTAAAAGGCAGTTCGGCAGAAATAGTATCTTTTCTTTTAAGCAAAGGTGCTGATGTAAATATAAAAGACAATAACGGAAATGATCTTGCTTTTTATCTTATAGATTCTTTTAAACCAGCAGGTCCGGCGCCACAAAAAGACGATTTTTCAGATAAACTGACAGTGTTAAAAGATAAAGGAATTAATTTTGCTGCGCCGCAAAAAGATGGAAACACGGTACTTCATACAGCGATAATTAAAAACAACATTCATTTGTTAAAAAATCTGGAAGGACTTAATGTTGATCTAAATGCTAAAAATAAAGAAGGATTAACCGCATTGCACAAAGCCGCAATGGTTGCAAAAGACGATTCTGTACTAAAATATTTAGTAGCCTTAGGCGCTAAAAAAGACATTAAAACCGAGTTTGATGAAACTGCCTACAATTTGGCAAAAGAGAATGAAGTTTTGAAAAAAAATAATATATCCGTTGAGTTTTTAAAGTAAATAATTATACATGAAATCATTATCTAAAATCTGCCTTGTGGCAGCATTCGCGTGCCTGTTCTCATTTCAGGCATCTGCACAAACTGACAAATACAAATGCCTTTTGCAAATGTCCAATTATGTGGGCGAAGGCGCTTATATAGTAGTATCGCTTATTGATCCAAAAGGAGAATATGAAGAAACATTGTCTGTAATGGGCGATGATAAAAAATGGTATAAAAGCATTAAAGAATGGTATAAATTCTATGCTAAAAAACCGGATATCAGCGCAAAAACAGGCGCTTCTGTAACCGGAGGCGATCGTAGTGTAACAACATTTGAAATCGATGCTTCTAAAATTAATAAAGGTTACAAACTACGTTTTGAAACCGCTGTAGAAGACCAAAAATATCATGTAACCGATGCCGAAATACTCTTAACTACAGAAGGAATTGCAGAGAAAGCAGAAGGGAAAGGGTATATTAGATATGTAAAAATCAACAAGATATAAGCCAAAAATAATGACATTATCCGTTTGGAGATACGCGCATTTAAGTCTCGCTGTATTTTCTTCTCTATTTCTAATTTTGGCATCAGTTACAGGAACTGTACTTGCCGTAGACGCTGCACAGGAGAAAATACAGCCTTATAGCGTACCAAATTTTGGTGATTTGACGGTTGCACAAACACTTCCCACATGGCGTAAAAACTTTATGGAAGTGACCGAAATCAGCATTGATCACAATAAATTTACAACACTAAAAGGTCTTGATGACGACGGTAATGATATTGACGCATACATAAATCCAGAAACGGGAAAAATTCTTGGCAAACCCCAAAAGAAAAGCGATTTTATACAATGGGTAACCTCCCTGCATCGTTCTCTTTTTTTGCATGAAACAGGACGGTTTTTCATTGGTGTAAATTCATTTTTACTTTTCCTGATTGTACTTTCCGGTATTGCATTAGTTGTACAAAGACAAAAAGGCTTTCGCCGATTTTTCTCTAAAATAGTCAAAGATAATTTTACCCAATATTATCATGTTGTTTTAGGAAGATTAATGCTAATTCCTATTTTTATAATTGCACTTTCCGGAACCTATCTTTCCCTGTTGCGATTTAAGGTTTTCACCGAAAAACCAATTCAGCCCAAAGAAATTCAGGCAAATACAAAAGTTTCAAAACAACAGAATATTGCCAATTTTGATATTTTCAAAAAAACCAAACTGTCTGAAGTTCAAAAAATAGAATTTCCTTTTGATACCGAAGATCCCGAAGAAGTTTTTATACTAAAACTAACAGATCGCGAACTTAAAGTAAATCAGTTTACAGGACAAATCGTTGCCGAAACGCTTTATCCTGCCACTATTTTATTCGAAAATTTAAGCCTTGATCTCCATACCGGACGTGCCAATATTGTTTGGGCAATTGTTCTGGCACTTGCGTCATTAAATATTATGTTCTTTATTTATTCGGGATTTTCGATGACATTTAAACGCAAAGAAACCCGAATTAAAAACAAACATAAAGCAAAAGACAGTCGTTTTATTTTACTCGCCGGATCAGAAAACGGAAGTACTTTTCGTTTTGCAAATGCCATTCACACGCAATTAATTGCCAACGGATATTCTTCGTATTTGGGAGGATTAAATCAATATGCGGCGTTTCCGGAAGCAGAACATATTATTATCTTCACTTCTACACATGGTTTGGGCGATGCGCCTTCAAACGGAGGTAAATTTTTATCACTTATAAATCAATATCCACAAGGAAAAAAAGTCAATATTTCTGTCGTAGGATTTGGTTCTAAATCGTATGCAGATTTTTGTGGTTTTGCCAAAGAAATAGACAACCATCTTATAAAGCAAGCCTGGGCAAACAGAATTTTAGATTTACATACAATCGATGATAAATCGCCTGCACAATTTACAGATTGGGTAAAAAACTGGAATCAACAAACCGGAATAAATCTGGCGACTGCTCCCGCAACTTATGCGCAAAAGCCAACCGGTTTGCAAAAAATGATCGTTACAGAAAAAACAGTATTATCTGAAAAAGACCATACTTTTATGCTGACTTTACGTTCGAGAAAAAAAATCAAATTTACTTCGGGCGATTTACTGGCAATTTATCCTGACGGAGATGGCAGAGATCGTTTTTACTCCATCAGCAAAAGCAACGGCAATATACAATTGGTGATCAAATTACATCCGCATGGTTTTGGCTCCCGATATTTATACAATTTAGAATCTGATTTTGTGATCAAAGCGAGAATTGTTCATAATGAGGCATTTCATTTTCCTAAAAAAACTCAAAAAGTAGCGCTGATCGCCAACGGAACGGGAATTGCCCCATTTCTGGGAATGATTGAAGGAAATAAAAATAAAACAGAAACGCATTTATATTGCGGTTTTAGAAATGAAACCGAAGCTGTTATCAAATACAAACAATTTGCAGAAAGTCAAATTCAGAACGAAAACCTGAAAAGTTTTCACATTGCTTTTTCGCGTGAGCAAAACCAATGTTATGTTATGGATTTGATACAAAAAGACGCTGATTTCTTTGCCAATTTATTAAAAGAGAACGGAAAAATCATGATCTGTGGTTCGCTTGCCATGCAGCAAGATGTCGAAAAAGTATTGGAAACCATTTGCATGGAAAACAAAACTGATCTTGCGCATTATAAAGCCAATAAACAAATACTTGCAGATTGTTATTAGTGATTTTGAAAATATTTTTTCTCGCAGATTTGGCAGATTGAGCAGATTTTATTGTAATGTTAAAGTTTAGTTTGTCATTTCGACCGAAGAGAGAAATCGCACAAGGAACTCCGCAATCAAAATCGTCAATCTTTGTCGAGTATTAGTGAGGTTGCTTCGTTCCTCGCAATGACAAACTAGCAAAAGATTAAAAAATAAAAAAATAAAATCTGCTCAAATCATTTTAAATCTGCGTGAAAAACAAATAATTATGAAAAGCAAATGCCCAACATATCTCAAATTTTTCGCAACCGTTTTTTTAACGATATGCTGTTTTATAGCAAATGCACAAATTTTACGCAAAAGAACAACACTCCTTATGGGCGGTCGTTTTGACATTACTATTGTTGCCAAAGATTCTCTAACCGCAGAAAATTCGATAGATACCGTAATTGCAGAAATTACAAGAATAGAAAACCTAATTTCTGACTGGAAACCCACTTCTCAGGTATCTGAAGTAAATCGAAATGCCGGAATTAGTCCCGTAAAAGTAGATCGTGAGGTTTTTGAATTAACACAAAGAGCACTTCAGTTTTCTAAAATTACAAACGGCGGTTTTGATATTAGTTTTGCCGCAATGGATAAAATATGGAAATTTGATGGATCGATGACTACAATGCCAACAGAAGAAGCAATTAAACAATCTGTTGCAAAAGTAGGCTATCAAAATATTATTCTTGACAGCGTTCAGTCGACCATCTTTTTAAAACTAAAAGGAATGAAAATTGGTTTTGGCGCTTTAGGCGAAGGTTACGCAACAGACAAATGCAGAGATATGATGTTGCGCCAGGGCATAACTGCAGGAATTGTAAACGGATCTGGCGATATGACGGCGTGGGGAAGACAGCCTAACGGCAAAGACTGGAATATTGGTATGACAAATCCTTTTGATACTAATAAACTTTTTGCTGTTGTACCGTTACAGGATGGCGCCGTAACAACATCTGGAAGTTATGAAAAATATGTGGTTTTAAACGGAAAACGCTATTCTCACATTATAAATCCTGCAACAGGATATCCGTCTACAGGACTTTGCAGTGTAACTGTTTTTGGACCAAATGCCGAAAAAGCAAACGGTTTTAGCACTTCATTAATGGTTTTAGGCAAAGATGCCGGATTAAAATTAATCAATCAATATCCTGATTATTCCTGTGTTATGATTACGGATAACGGAAAAATCATCAAATCGAAGAATTTTAAAATTGCTAAATTTCATCCTAAAATATAAGTGTAATCCCTACGGGATATTTTATTTGGGGTAAATCGCGTTTTGTTACCAACATTTAAATCCTGGCGGATTATTTTATCAATGATTTTATTTGATTTTTTTTAAAATAAAACATCTCAGATGGAATCCCTACGGGATATTTTGTGTGGGGTGGAATCGCGTTTTGTTACCAACATTTAAAATCCTGGCGGGTTATTTTTTGCATTCTTTTTTATAAAATCAAAAGCTTTATTTGCGTTAGTGATATTGTTATTTTTCTATCACCGAAGTATTTGCAATAAATAAATTAATATCAAGATTCCGTCTTTTCTCATTTTATGTCATTGCGAGGAACGAAGCATCCTCACTAAAACTCGACAAAGATTGGCGACATTCTGTGCGGAGTTTCTAGTGTGATTTCTCCCTTCGGTCGAAATGACAAAAAGTATCATTGAAGTGACAAACAGTATCATACAAATGACAAACAGGTATGATTCAAATAACAAACATTACGTTTAATCATTACTTAAAATCTCGCAAGATCAGACTAACTCAACAACAAAAAATCATATCTCGGAGAGATTAAATATTGGTAAAAAATCATTTACACACACACAATTTTGTCCCGTAGGGACTACACTTCTATCAATGCGGAATATAAATATTAAATTTCGCACCTTTCATAGGTTCACCGCTTGCGTTTATAAAACCGTTGTGATTTTCTACAATTTTCTTCACAATTGCAAGACCTATTCCGGTTCCTTCGTAGACATCTTTGCTGTGTAATTTCTGGAAAACGCCAAATATTTTTTCGTTGTGCTGCGCATCAAATCCAATTCCGTTATCACCAAAACAAATATGACAATAGTTTACATTTGGAGATAATTTTTCCTCCTGCAATTCAAAACCTTTAGCAATGCGGCTGGTTATTTCAATTTGCAAAGGCACATCAACTTTAGCAAATTTAATTGCATTGTAAATTAAATTCTCTAATAATTGTATAAACTGAAACGGAATTATACTCGCCGAACCGTGCAAATTGGTTATAATTGTTGCCTTTTTTTCGGTTATATTTTCATGCAATGCCTCTTTTACATCAGCAACGATCGCATTAAGATCAACGGTTTCAAAACTTCTTTCGACAATTGTGGTACGCGAAAAAGTAAGCAAACTGTTAATCAATTCCCGCATTCTGTTAGTCGAATATAGAATTCTGTTGAATTTTATTTTACCATCTTCAGATAAATTTGGGTATTCGTTTGAAAGTATAAGATTCGTAAAAGTCTGGATTTTTCTTAAAGGTTCCTGAAGATCATGACTCGAAATATAGGTGAACGCATCAAGTTCAGTGTTTTTCTTTTTGAGTTCTTCGGCATGTTTTTCGATTGCAGCATATTGCGCTTCAAGCTTGGTATTTGCTTTTAAAATTATTTCGTTCAAAGCTCTGCTTTCTTCTTCTTTTGCCTGCAATTCCTGATTTTTCCTGAATAATTCGGTAAAAACCATCACTTTCGCCTGCAAAATTTCGGGAGATAAAGGCTTAATCATATAATCTACCGCACCAGACTGATATCCTTTAAAAATATATTCGTTGGTATTCATGTTCGCAGTCAAAAATATAATCGGAACATGTTTTAATTTATCGCTTTGGCGTATTAACTCGGCTGTTTCAAAACCATCCATCAACGGCATTTGCACATCCATTAATATGATGGCAAAATCCTGATTTTTCAAGAGGATTCGCAAGGCATCTTTACCGGAAGATGCCTCGACAAATTTATAACCTCTGTCGGCCAGAATTACCTGTAATGAGAGCAGATTTTCTTTTTTGTCATCTACAATCAAAATTTTGATCGGATTATCTGCAATTATACTTTTCATTGAAAAAAATTATTTAAGCCAAACACGCATTAACGTGGATAATTGTTCAACATTTACAGGTTTTGTCATGTAATCTGAAGCACCGGACTCGATACATCTTTGTCTGTCGCCTTTCATCGCTTTTGCTGTTACTGCAATAATAGTCAGATCTTTATGTCTTTCATCTTTTCTAATACGTTTCATGGTTTCATAACCGTCCATTTCAGGCATCATAATATCCATTAAAACAATATCTATTGCCTCGTCTTCATTTAGCATATCGATTGCTTCCTGCCCGCTTTCGGCACTAATAACATCAAGTCCGTAACGTTCTAAAGCTGTTGTTAATGCAAATAAATTTCGAACATCATCATCAACCAAAAGCACTTTTTTGCTCTGCAATACATCTTCTTTCAAATAGAAAGATTCAATTCTTTCGCGCATTGTTTCCGGAAGTTCTTTGTGAACACGATGCATAAACAAAGCCGTCTGATCGATCAGTTCATCTATAGAATCTTTGCTTTTTAAGATAATACTATGCGCAAAACGGTTTAATCTCGCTCTTTGTTTGCTGTTTACATCTCCCGCAGAATGTACAATAATAGCGGTTTCCTGACCGGCAAGATTATTCTCTAAATCGCTTATCAAATCTAAACCATCTGCATCCGGTAAAACCAAATCTAAGATAATACAATCAAATGATTTTTCGCTGATTAATGCAACGGCTTCTTTTGCCGATTTTGCACTTAAAACGGCAATATCATCGCCATTAACCGCATCTAATATTCGGTTTAAGTCGGTTTCATTATCGTCAACAACCAAAAGATTTTTTACTTTTTTATTTTTAAAATCGTGAATATCATTAAATAAAAGTGTCAGCGAATCATTTTTTACCGGTTTAAGAAGGAAGTTTCTTGCACCTCGTTTAAGTCCTTTATTTCTTTCATCTTCGCCGGAAATAATATAAACCGGAATATGACGCAAATTAAAATCGGTTTTTAAACGATCAAGAATTTTCCAGCCGCTCGTATCCGGCATATTCAAATCCATCGTAATCGCATGCGGATGAAACTGATTGATGAAATCAATAACATCGTTTCCTTTTGTAGTAACGATCGCTTTGATTCCGTTATTGTGCGCCTGTTCTAACATAATTTTTGCAAAAGTTAAATTATCTTCTGCAATCAGTAAAACCTTGTCGTCCGGCTTAATATCCGTTCTGTCATCCCCAACCTCATCGACAAAGAACAAATCAATATCAGATCTGTTAAATCTTTCTGACGGCAATGATTTAATACGTCCTTTTACGTCTGTATCTTCTGTTAGCTCAATATTCTCTATTTCGGCAATATGAACGTATTTTAATGGAAGGAATAAGGTGAATTTACTACCAATATTTGTTTCACTTTCCAGCTCGATACTTCCTCCTAATAAATCAGAAAGTCCGCGGCTAATTGATAAACCTAAACCTGTACCACCATATTTACGGCTTGTAGAACCTTCGGCTTGTTGGAAAGCTTCGAAAATGATGTTTTGCTTTTCTTTAGAAATACCAATTCCCGTATCCGAAATTTCGAAAGCAACCACGGCTTCTGCCTGTTCCAGACTTATATTGTTGGTTTTCCAGTTGTTATTTGCTTTGTAAATTTTTAGTTTTACTTCTCCTTTTTCGGTGAATTTGAACGAGTTTGAAAGTAAATTTTTCAAAATCTGATTTAATCGTTGTGAATCTGTTTCGATCAATTCAGGAAGATTTTCATCCATAATAATATTAAAACGAAGGTGTTTTGCAGCCGAAATCGGGTTGAAAGTCGAAGCCACAAACTGACTGATTTCGTCAAAACTAATCGGATTATAATCTACAGAAATATAACCGGATTCGATTTTTGATAAATCCAGAATGTCGTTAATTAACTGAATAAGGTCATCTCCGCAAGAATTGATCGTTTTGGCAAACTGAATTTGTTTTTCAGATAAATTTCCGTCGCGGTTCGCAATTAATTCGTTCGCCAAAATCTGTAAACTGTTCAGCGGCGTTCTTAACTCGTGCGACATATTCGCTAAAAATTCTGATTTATATTTAGAGGTTAAAGTCAGCTGATCTGCTTTTTCTTCCAATGCTTTTCTGGCAACCTCAACTTCCTGATTTTTAAGCTCTACTTCTTCTTTTTGGTTTGCTAACAAGAATGCTTTTTCTTCCAGCTCTTCGTTGGTATTTTTCAATACTTCCTGCTGGCTTTTCAACTCTCCTGCCAATGATTGTGATTGTACCAATAATTCTTCGGTTCTTGAATTTGATTCGATCGTATTCAATACAATACCAATACTTTCTGTTAATCCTTCAAGGAAATCTAAATGCGTTTCACTAAAAGTATCCAGCGATGCAAGTTCGATTACGGCTTTTAATTGTCCCTCAAACAATACCGGTAAAATGATCACATCTTTTGGTTTTGCGTCTCCAAGTCCCGAATTGATTTTGATGTAATCTTTTGGAACATTACTCAGAATAATTCTTTCTTTTTCGACCGCAACCTGACCAATAAGTCCTTCTCCCATTGCATATTGCGTAGGCGAATTTTTTCTTTTAATATAAGCGTAAGATGCAATCAGATTAAGTTTAGAATCCATGAATTCTTCATCTTCCTGCAAAATATAGAAAAGTCCGTGTTGTGCAGTTACAACCGTTGCCAACTCCGAAAGGATTTTTTTGGTAACCGAATTTAATTCTTTTTGTCCCTGAAGCATTTGGGTAAATTTCGCTAAATTCGATTTCAGCCAGTCTTGTTCCTGATTACGCAATGTTGTCGCTTTCAGGTTCGAAATCATCTGGTTAATCGTATCTTTTAAGGCTTCAACCTCACCTTTTGCTTCAACACCAATAGTTCGCGTTAAATCTCCCTGCGTTACCGCCGATGCTACCTCAGAAATCGCACGTACCTGCGTTGTTAAATTCGCCGCAAGCTGATTTACGTTTTCTGTTAAGTTTTTCCACGTTCCCGAAGCTCCCGGTACATTCGCCTGACCTCCCAATTTTCCTTCTGCTCCAACCTCACGCGCCACGGTTGTTACCTGATCTGAGAAGGTTGCCAGCGTATCAATCATTTCGTTGATTGTATCTGTTAATTGCGCCACCTCGCCTTTGGCATCAATGGATAATTTTTGTTTTAGATTTCCTTTTGCTACAGATGTTACAACTTTTGCAATTCCACGTACTTGCGACGTTAAATTCGAAGCCATTAAGTTAACCGAATCTGTTAAATCTTTCCACGTTCCGGCAACACCTTTTACTTCAGATTGTCCTCCAAGCTTTCCTTCTGTACCAACCTCACGCGCCACACGAGTTACCTCGGATGCAAACGAATTCAGCTGTTCCACCATCGTATTAAAGGTATTTTTCAAATCCAGAATTTCCCCTTTTACGTCAACCGTAATTGGTTTCGAAAGGTCACCATTTGCTACGGCTTTTGTTACCTCAGCAATATTACGCACCTGATCTGTTAGGTTTGATGCCATCTGGTTCACAGAATCTGTTAAATCTTTCCACGTTCCGGCAACTCCGGGAACAAACGCTTGTCCGCCCAATTTACCGTCTGTACCAACCTCACGCGCCACACGAGTTACCTCTGATGCGAAGGCACGAAGCTGATCCACCATTGTATTTACGGTTTCTTTCAATTGCAGAATCTCTCCACGAACGTCGGCAGTAATTTTTTTCGACATATCCCCGTTTGCTACGGCAATTGTTACCTCGGCAATATTACGTACCTGAGTCGTTAAGTTACCCGCCATTTGATTCACGGAATCTGTTAAATCTTTCCACGTTCCGGCAACTCCCGGTACATTCGCCTGTCCTCCCAATTTTCCTTCGGTACCAACTTCACGCGCCACACGAGTTACCTCTGATGCAAACTCACGAAGCTGATCTACCATGGTATTTAAAGTTTCCTTTAATTGAAGAATTTCTCCACGAACGTCAACGGTAATTTTTCGGGACATATCTCCGTTTGCTACGGCAATCGCCACATCGGCAATATTACGTACCTGAGCGGTTAAGTTACCCGCCATCTGGTTAACAGAATCTGTTAAATCTTTCCACGTTCCGGCAACTCCGGGCACATTCGCCTGTCCTCCCAATTTTCCTTCTGTTCCTACCTCACGTGATACCCTTGTTACCTCAGATGCAAATCCTCGCAGCTGATCCACCATGGTATTAATTGTATTTTTAAGCTCTAAGATTTCTCCTTTTACGTCTACGGTAATCTGCAATGATAAATCGCCTTTTGCTACCGCTGTGGTTACTTCGGCAATATTACGCACCTGACCTGTTAAGTTGGATGCCATTTGGTTTACCGAATCTGTTAAATCTTTCCATGTTCCACCAACACCTTCTACTTGTGCCTGACCTCCCAGTTTTCCTTCGGTACCAACCTCTCTTGCCACACGCGTTACCTCTGAAGCAAAGGAGTTCAGCTGCCCCACCATCGTATTAATGGTGTTTTTAAGTTCCAGAATCTCTCCTTTTGTATCTACGGTAATCTGGCGTGATAAATCTCCTTTTGCTACGGCTGTTGTTACCTCGGCAATATTACGTACCTGACCTGTTAAGTTGGATGCCATCTGATTCACGGAATCTGTTAAATCTTTCCACGTTCCACCAACTCCTTTTACTTTCGCCTGACCTCCAAGTTTTCCTTCTGTTCCTACCTCAAGTGCCACACGGGTTACTTCTGATGAAAATGAATTCAGCTGATCCACCATCGTATTAATGGTTTTCTTCAACTCCAGAATTTCCCCTTCGGCGACAGCTGTAATTTTTTTGGATAAATCTCCGTTTGCTACCGCTGTTGTTACCTCGGCAATATTACGCACCTGACCGGTTAAGTTCGATGCCATTTGGTTCACGGAATCGGTTAAATCTTTCCATGTTCCACCAACACCTTTTACTTTTGCCTGACCTCCCAATTTTCCTTCTGAGCCTACTTCACGCGCCACACGGGTTACCTCAGAACCAAAGGAGTTCAGCTGATCCACCATGGTGTTGATGGTATTTTTAAGTTCCAGAATTTCTCCCGCAACGTTTACTGTAATTTTTTTAGATAAATCGCCTTTCGCTACCGCCGTTGTTACCTCAGCAATATTACGTACCTGACCTGTTAAGTTCGATGCCATTTGGTTTACCGAGTCGGTCAAATCTTTCCAAACACCACCAACACCTCGTACTCTTGCCTGTCCTCCCAATTTTCCTTCTGAACCTACTTCACGTGATACACGCGTTACCTCTGATGAGAAAGAGTTCAGCTGATCCACCATGGTGTTAATCGTATCTTTTAGCTCGAGGATTTCTCCTTTTACGTCTACGGTAATTTTTTTCGAAAGATCTCCTTTTGCCACCGCCGTTGTTACATCGGCAATATTACGTACCTGACCTGTTAAGTTCGACGCCATTTGGTTTACAGAATCTGTTAAATCTTTCCAGGTTCCCCCAACTCCTTTTACCTGCGCCTGACCTCCAAGTTTTCCTTCGGTTCCTACCTCTCTCGCCACACGTGTTACTTCAGAGGAGAACGAGTTCAGCTGATCCACCATCGTGTTAATCGTATTTTTTAGCTCGAGGATTTCTCCTTTTACGTCTACGGTAATCTTTTTAGATAAATCTCCTTTTGCTACCGCCGTTGTTACATCGGCAATATTACGTACCTGACCCGTTAAATTCGAAGCCATTTTATTTACAGAATCGGTCAAATCTTTCCAAACTCCACCCACGCCTCGCACTTTTGCCTGACCTCCAAGTTTTCCTTCGGTTCCTACCTCACGCGCCACACGGGTCACCTCCATCGAGAACAAATTCAGCTGTTTTACCATTCCGTTTACCTCTTTTGCAATCCTGAGGAATTCTCCCTGAAGCGGGTTTCCTTCAATAGAAAGGGGCATTTCCTGAGATAAGTTTCCTTTTGCCACCGATGTAATTACGTGTGCAATTTCAATTGTAGGATGCACCAGATCTGAAATCAGCGTATTTACAGAATCAACGCAGGAACTCCACGAACCTCTTGCGCCGTCAAGTGCCACACGATTGGTTAGTTTTCCTTGTTTACCAATACTTTTTCCAACTTTTTGAAATTCAAAAACCATCCTTTCGTTCAGGTCTATAATTTCGTTTAGAGTATCGCAAATAGAACGTTTTACACCACTTTGATCTGTTGGAAAACGCTGGGTAAAATTCCCGTTTTTAACCTTAACTAAAATCTTTAAAAATTCAGCATCTGTTAAAACAGATTCTTCGAATTCTTCGCTTGCTTTTTTCATAATTCTTTATAAAATGAATTAAATTTATTTTTTGGCTGGTTGTTTTTTAATAACAATGTGTTATATATTTTTTCTCGCAGATTTAGCAGATTTAGCAGATTCTTTTTAACTGTATGTTAAACGCACTGCTGTGAGTCTCTAAAAAAAACTTTGAACCTTTTTAACTTAGGACCTTTGTAACTTTGTAACTTTGAACCTTCCTCCTTCTACATACTCTCCAGTAAAATCTTCCTTAAATGAAATTGCACAAAAGCATCCATAGAATCTGATCTTTTGGTATTATCATTATAATTTAAGGGTTTTATGATGTAACCGGATATTCCGAGTTTTTCTGCTTCGAACCTATCGTGTCCTTCTGAAGAAGTTGTCATTATAAAAACATTCATATTTTTCAGTTTTTCATCTTCCCTTACTACTTTCAAAAACTCTATTCCGTTCATTCTTGGCATATTAATATCCAACAGAATAACCTGCGGGTTTAGCATTAAATCCGGATCTCTAAGCAGTTTCAATGCTTCGATACCGTTATAAGCCGAATAAAGTTCGTATTCTATTTCTAATTTCTTTAATGATCTCTGCACGCTTATAATGTCGAGTTCATCATCTTCTACTAATAAAATGGCTGGTTTTTTCATAATTTAACTATTTCTCCAGGTAAAAATAAATTCTGCACCTTCTCCTACTTTAGAGATTACAATAATATGTTCTTGTTGGTCGTCTATAATTTTTTTCACAATCGCAAGTCCAACTCCTGTACTTTCCTGTTCGTTTTGTTCGCGAAGTGTCTGGAATATTTCGAATATTTTTTGGTGGTATTCTATGGCAATACCGATTCCGTTGTCTTTAACCGAAAATTCATAAAAATTAGAATACTTTCTACAGCTAATTTCAATTACGGCATCTTCTCTCGCGGTATATTTTACGGCATTACTAATTAAATTAGCAAAAACCTGTTCGAGTTTTATGCGCTCAGTAAACAATTCCGGCAAATTGCTTATTTCAAGTTTAAAGTTTCTGGGTACAATCGAATCGGCAATTTCATGAACCAGATTATTGGTATTAATATGTTCCGGCAATACTTTTATATTCAATCTGGCGTAATCTAACAAACCGTTGATTAACGCTTCCATTCGTCTGGTTTTTTGCGGAATAATAGCCAGATATCGTTTTAATTCAGGAGAAAGTTCTCCGTCTAAATCTTCTTCAATCCATGTAATTACGTTATGAATACCGCGAATTGGCGCCTTTAAATCGTGCGAAACAACATAAGCAAACTTATTAAGTTCTGCGTTTCTGTTTTTTAATTCATGAATGTTTTTATCCAGTTTACCCGACATGCTATTTAGCGATGATGCCAATGCTGTCAGCTCATCATTTCTGGTATCTTCAATACTTGTAAATTTTCCTTTAGAGATATTTTCGGCAAGACGTACCATCGAAGAAATTCGCTTGGTGGTTATCTGCATGATGTAAAAGGTACTGCAAATACCAACGATAATGGTTAAAGCCAGAAAAACGAGAGAAAAAGTTCTCGTACGTGTCAGCGATGTAAGTAATTCGTCACTATGATGCCTTCTTCTTTTGTATTCTATACGGTCGAATCGTGTGAATTTTTTAGAAATGTCATCGTTGATTTTTTTTCCGACGTGCCTTTTTAATGAGGTTTCAAAAAAATTATTCAGTGATTTTGGTCCTTCTTTTCTAATTTGAATAAGTTTTTTAGAATGTTCCAGCCAATTTTTATGAAGCCCATCGATCGAATCTAAAATTTCCCGTTGTGGCTGCTCATTGCCTATTCGGAGTTTTTGTTCGTTTATTAAAAGCGGTACAATCTTGAGTCCTCTAAAATAAGTATCCAGAAAAATATGATCGTCTGTAAGCAAATAACCTCTAAACGCGCTTTGCATTTCGATAATTGCTTTGTGTGTTTTGTTCGATGTACGGATTATTTCTTCGGATCTTGCGAGAAAATGCGAGTTAAGCTGCACTTTTTTTGACATCATATAATTGGTATATGAGTCTGCAACAGAGAGCAAAATTATCAGTGTAAATGCTAAAAGGATTTGGGTAGATAATTTCATTTTCGAAAATTAAACTTGCATATGATTACTCAGGAACTATTTCTGTAAATAAAAATAATAAAAAATAAACAGATAACTGTCGAAAGTTTTTGAAGTTATCTATTCTGAGTATTGTCATATAATTCGAAGAAATTAAAAATTTAGGCATGCTTGACTTCACAGGCATACTTCCTTAATATTTGCTTTAAAGCATCAAAATTATTTGGTTTTGAAATGTAATCGTATGCTCCAAGTTGCTTGGCTTCCCAGATAATATCTTCAAGTTGTGAAGTAGAAAAAATAATAACAGGTATTTGTTTTAGTATTTCCTGTTTTTTTATTTCGGTTAAAAGTTCTAAACCGGACATAACAGGCATATTAAGATCAAGAAAAATTACGTCTGGTTTTATTTCCTGCATCAATAGCTTATGAAAAGCCTCTACAGGATCATTGATTCCTGTATATGATGAGTTGGAAATCGCATTAAGCGCATCCATAAACAATTCGCAATCATCTAAATCATCATCTATTTGAAGAAATTTTTTATATGCCATTGGTCTTAATTAAAATTTTCGAGAACCGGATTTTAACGATTATGTTAAGCCTGTTTCTCTTCGTTTTTGTGGTATTATTAAGCCTCATTTTATAGAAAAAATTATGATGCCAATAAATAAAATTTGTATGCTTATTGTCCTTTATACCAAATGTAATAATTTAATTATTAATATAACTAATAACTATTGAAATAAATATTTTGATAAAACTGTTGGTTATAAGATCAAAAAAAACTCCTGCTTTATGGGCAGGAGTCTTACAAACAAATAATCTATTCTAATTTTAAAGCAGTTTTTATTTAGAGAGTTTTATTTTTTTTCGGTTAAACCGCGTGTCAGCCAGCCTCTTTTATTTGCTGTTGCGATTGCATAAGGTGTAATCCAGAATAAACTGAATGTGTAAAAAAGACTGTATGAATATGCCCAAAGAGATTCAGACAAGTTATATCTTTTAGCATAAAACAATACCGGAAAACTCGATACAATTAATATGCTTAATAAAGTCGAACTTAAAAACAATATTGGGTGAACGGCAATGAAAAAGAACATGAATAATAAAAATGGATAAGACATTAGCATTTTCATGGATTGGTTTATAAGCAATAATCTTGAACCAAATTTAGATCCTTCTCTAAAATTGGTAAAAACAAATTTAGACATTGCAATATTTTCACGCACATTGCTTCTCGCCCATCTGATAAACATTTTGTATAAACCGGTATATTCTTCAGGAACATTGGTTAATACAGTAGCATTTCTTTGAAACAATACATGATGCCCTTGTTTTAAAATCATGTTGGTCATAGCACGGTCTTCGCCGATATCAGAAGGCTGTCCCATAAAAGTTTGGTTGATCCATTCTTCAAGACATCCAAAAACGGCTGTTTTACGATACGCTGCAGCTGCACCCGGAGTACAAAGTACAGAACCCAACATACTTTCGGCAGAACGCATGAATTCAAAACTCATTACAAAACTTACGTTTAACATTTTAGGAAGAATTGCTTTTTTATTATTCAAAACCTGAACGTTTCCTGCCACTGCTCCACATTTTTCATTGGTAACAAACGGGCTAACTAAGTTTCGTAACGTATCTGTTTTAACGATAGAATCGCTGTCTACGGTTACAAAAATTTCTCCTGTTCCCAATTCAAATCCACGGTATAATGCGTGACGTTTTCCTTTGTTTTCCGGCTGTTGAAAAATCGTTAAACGATCTCCTAATTTTATTTTTGCCTGCTGCATCCAGTACCAGGTATCATCTTTACTGCCATCATCGATAGCTAATAATTGCATTTTTTCTTCCGGATAATCGCTGTTTGCCAAACTTAGCAAAGTATCCCAAACTAATTTTCCTTCGTTGTAAGCAGGAACAATTATCGTAGTTGTTGGCAATAATTCATCGCTAACAGATTCGATTGGTTTGTAACGGAAAAAAAGGTAAACATTATAAAAGAAAGCGCCTGTTTGAAAGAAAAACAATAACGCCGTAACAATTAAAAAAGGAAATCCCCATGTCGAGTCAATTCGGTCTAATTGAAACTGATCGAAATCGTCTTGTAATAAATAAACGGCAAAAGCACCTGCAAACATTAGTAAAAAAGTACCTGCAAGTACAAATAAATTTAATCGATTTGATGTTTGTGCAATATTTTTTGAGGTAGTATCGTTATTAATACGAAAAATGGAACTTGTTATAATTTGTTCGTCAGTATGTGCGTCGCTTGAAGTATAAAATTGGTTTGAGATAATTGTTTCACTTTCCATATTGTATCCTGTTTTTTATTTTTTATCTAAAGGCTTTTATTAAATCCGGTTTATGTGCTGTTGTTAGAAAATTGTTTACACAAACACATTATCTCATTTAGCAACCAACATGCCATTATCTTTTTTAACTGGAATTGAGCGATTTACCTAACATTAGCAAAAAACAGTGTGTATACTTTTTACACGTTTTGGTATACACTACACACATTTTACCTTAAATAGAACGCGGATGACACAGATTTACTTCGTAAAAACGCGGATAAAAACTGATTTTTTTAGTTTATAAAATGAATGAATCTGTTTTTATCCGCGTTTTCGCTTTAGCGAATCCGCTTCATCCGCGTTCAATTTTAAGCTACATATTCCTCTAAAAACTCATCTTCTAAAATATTTTTTAATTTTTTTTCAAAATTTTGTCCAATCCTGAAAGTTCAGTTGTCATTAGGGTATAACATTTAAAATTATACACAATGGAAACTAGAATTAATGTATTCGAAAAAGGTCAAAAAGCGTTAGGTACTTTATTTGGAATTAGCGCTCATTTGAAAAAATCAGGGCTTGAAAAATCTTTAATTGATTTAGTAGATTTTAGAGTATCTCAAATTAATAGCTGTGCTTATTGTTTAGACATGCACTCAAAAGAAGCTTTGGCAGCCGGAGAAACTCCACAGCGTTTATTTGGTTTAAGTGCCTGGAGAGAAACTCCTTTTTATACTCCAAAAGAAAGAGCAGCTCTTGCTTGGGCCGAAGCCGTAACAGCCTGCAACGTGCCGGATGAAATTTATGCTGAAGCAAAAACTCAATTTTCTGATGAAGAATTAATCGACTTGACTTTAGCGATTACAACCATCAATACCTGGAACCGCATGAATCTGGCTTTCCCAAATAATGTGGGATCTTACAGAGTGGGACAATTTGGATAATAAAATAAGGCTGTTTTTTTTATATGATGTAAAAGATTAAATTTATGTCTTCAATAAAAAACAGCTTTTTTTTTAATATTTGCCACAGATTAAAAGGATTAAATAGATTTTTATTTCACGCAGATTTTGCAGATTTGAACAGATTTAATTTAGATAATTATTTGCGCATATCTGCTTAAATCTTTTTAAAATCTGCGTGAAAAGTTTTTAAGTTCTCGCAGATTCTGCAGATTGAGCAGATTTAATTTGGATGATTATTTGCGTGCATCTGCTTGGATTTTTTTAAAATCTGCGTGAAAAATTTTTAAGTTCTCGCAGATTCTGCAGATTTTTTATCATTTTGCGGCTAGTTTGTCATCCTTCCTCCGTCAGGATGACAAAAATGAGAAAAAAATCTGCGTGAAAAAATATTTGAACACATAATTTAAAAAAACATAAAACAATGAATGAATTTTTATTAATTTTCAGAAGAGATTTTACAACAAAAGAAATACAGCCTTCTCCCGAAGAAATGCAGCAGCATTTTCAGCAATGGCAAAACTGGTTTGGAAGTCTCGCCGCACAGGATAAACTCGCAAGACCACTGCAACGCTGGGATGGAAAGGGAAAAATTGTAACTCATAAAAACGTTACAAACGGACCTTACGCAGAAATCAAAGAATCTATTGGCGGAATGATTACCGTAAAAGCCAAAGATTATGACGAAGCTGCCGAAATTGCACAAAATTGCCCTATTTTAGACTTAGGCGGAAATGTAGAAATTAGAATGGCGGTTTGAGATTGATTTTAGATTTTAGATATTTGATTTTAGATTAAGCGCATTTTGTGTCTTTTCGCATTTTATGGAAAACAAAGAACTCATACCAAACTTATTCAGAACGGAATATCAAAAAATCGTTTCGGTACTCTGTAATCTGTTTGGTATTCATCATATCGAAATTGCCGAGGATATTGTGAGTGATACTTTCCTTGCGGCGACAGAAACCTGGGCTATTAAGGGAATTCCTGATAATCCCACGGCTTGGCTTTATACCGTTGCCAAAAATAAAACCAAGAATTATTTTAAGCGAAATGATGTTTTCGAAAAGAAAATCGTAACCGAAATAAAATACAATACACCTCTTAACAATCCCGAAACAGAGATCGATTTATCTGAACAAAATATTGCCGACAGTCAATTGGCAATGATATTTACGGTTTGTAATCCCTGTAATTCAAACGAAGCACAAATTGCACTTGCACTGAACTTATTGTGCGGTTTTGGAATCAATGAAATCTCGGATGCTTTTTTGTCGAACAAAGAAGTAATTTATAAACGAATCAATCGCGCAAAGGAAAAACTTAAAGAAGAAAACATAAAAATTCAGCACCCGAATTCGGCAGAAATTAATGACCGGATCGAAACAGTTTTAAAAACCATTTACCTGCTGTTTTCGGAAGGCTATTATTCGACTTCGCAAAATACCACATTACGCAAAGATTTTTGTGCCGAAGCGATGCGCCTTACCTATTTGTTAATCCAGAACGAAACCACAAATTTACCGGCAACGAATGCTTTGATGGCGTTAATGTGTTTTCATTCTTCACGATTTGAAGCCAGAACTTCAGAAAGCGGTGAAATCATTTTGTATCAGGATCAGGATGAATCGCTTTGGAATCAGGAATTAATCGAAAAAGGAACTTATTTTCTTAGTAAATCATCTACGGGAAACACAATTTCTAAATACCATCTTGAAGCCGGAATTGCATATTGGCACACACAAAAAAAAGATACTGTCGAAAAATGGCAGCATATTCTGGAATTGTACAATAACCTTATTATTTTAGAATATTCACCAATTGTCGCTTTAAACCGCACGTATGCCTTATCAAAAGTAAATGGCAAACCGGAAGCCATTATCGAGGCAGAAAAACTAAATTTAACCGATAATCACTTCTATTTTTCGTTACTCGGAAATCTATATACTGATATTGATAATAAAAAAGCCAATGCGCATTTTAAAACGGCTCTTGGCTTAGCCAAAACTGAGGCTGATAAAAAAATCATCAATAAAAATATTCAGCAACTTTCTTCTTTTTAATTTAAAAAATTCTTACATTCAATTAACGATTCAAGGTATTTATATTAATCTTTATATTATTGATAAAATAAGCTAGTTTTTAGAAAAAATGCCCTCAAAATTATTTAAACAGCTGTTAAATCTTTAATAAATGTTAATAAAAAATATTCAGGGAAAACGTATATTTGAGTAAACAGAATTTTTATATCGTGCAAGAACAAACAAATTTACATAGTTTTAAATTTCCAAAAAGTCCTACGGGAGTAGACGGTCTGGATGAAATTACAAACGGCGGATTTCCAAAAGGACGCCCTACATTAATTTGTGGCGGTGCCGGTTGTGGAAAGACATTGTTGTCGATGCAGTTTCTTATTAAAGGAATTACAGAGTATAACGAACCCGGCGTTTTCATGTCTTTTGAAGAACCTTCGGATGACCTTACTTTAAATGTGAAATCTCTTGGTTTTGACCTCGAAAAACTGAAAGCGGAGAAAAAGCTGGTTATAGATCACGTAAGAGTTGAAAGATCTGAAATTGAAGAAGCGGGCGAATATGACCTTGATGGTTTATTTATAAGATTAGGACATGCGATCGATTCTATAAAAGCAACCAGAGTTGTTCTTGATACTATCGAATCTTTATTTGCAGGTCTGGATAATCAGGCGATTCTTCGTGCTGAATTGCGAAGATTATTTCACTGGCTTAAAACCAAAGGCGTAACCGCCATTATTACAGGCGAACGCGGCGAAGCAACACTTACACGTCAGGGATTGGAAGAATATGTTTCTGATTGTGTTATTGTTCTTGATCACCGTGTTATCGAACAGGTTTCGACCAGAAGATTAAGAATCGTAAAATACAGAGGTTCTACGCATGGTACAAACGAATATCCGTTTTTAATTGATGAAGAAGGGATTTCGGTTCTTCCTATTACTTCTTTAAAACTGGATAATGAAGTTTCTTCGGATATTGTTCCAACCGGAGTTCCCGGATTAGACGATATGTTTCAGGGCGGCGGTTTTTATCGCGGCAGCAATATTTTGGTTTCAGGAACCGCAGGAACGGCAAAAACTACTGTGGGCTGTTATTTTGCAAATAAACAATGCGAAAATAACGAACGTGTTATTTATTTTGCCTTCGAAGAATCTCCGCAGCAACTGGTTCGTAATATGAAATCGATAGGTATTGACCTTGAAAAATATATTAAAAAAGGCAGTTTGCAAATTCATTCTTCACGTCCTTCATTAAACGGTCTTGAGCTGCATTTGCTTACGCTTAGAAAAATGATTAAGGAGTTTAAACCCACTACGATAATTATTGATCCTATCAGTAATCTTATCAATGTGGGCAGCGAGCAGGAAGTACGTTCGATGCTTGTAAGGCTTATAGATATGCTGAAAGCAAATAATATTACGGCACTTTTTACTTCCTTAAACAAACAAACCGATAATTTCAGACCTGATCTAGCCGAAGAATCTGTGTCTTCATTAGTAGATACCTGGATTACCGTGCGCGATATGGAAGGAATTGGTGAAAGAAACCGTGGAGTATTTATCGTTAAATCACGCGGAATGGGACATTCGAATCAGGTTAGGGAATTTGTAATTACGAATAAAGGAATTGAATTGCTGGATGTAGAATTAGGTCCGCAGGGAATACTGACCGGTTCGGCAAGAAAATCGCATCAGTTCAAGAAAACAATTTCTGATATTAAATTACAAAACGAAATTAACAGAAAAGACAGAGAAATTGAGCGCAAACGCAAGGTTCTTGAAGCAAATATAGAAGCGCTTAAAAATGAATTTGAATCGGCAGAAGAAGAATTGAGTATTCTGAAAGCCACTGAGGAATTACAGGAAAAACTGAATTCTAAGAAAAAATAGCATACGATGAAAAAAGAAGTTGAAGCAGCCGAATGGCAGTTGAGATTATATATCGCAGGGCAAACGCCAAAATCGATTACAGCACTAGAAAATATTAAGAAATATGCCGAAGAGCATCTGAAAGGAATTTACAGTATTGAAATTATAGATTTGCTTAAAAGTCCACAATTGGCCGAAGGCGATCAAATTTTGGCTGTTCCTACTTTGGTTAGAAAATTTCCTGAACCTATTCGCAAAATAATCGGGGATCTTTCTAATGAAGAAAGAGTTTTGGTGGGGCTCAATATTAAACCCTTAAAAGCGTTATAAATGAACAACTCATCTGATGTTACAAAACCAGAAAATCATAAGTTCGTGCTTTTTGTTTCGGGTATGTCTGTAAAATCAGGGCATGCAATAGAAAATTTAAGAATAATATGTGACAAATATTTTGCAGACAATTACGAATTAGAAATTATAGACATAAGTCGTGATACAGAACAGGCTGTTATACATCAAATTGTAGCAATACCAACATTAATTAAGGTAAGTCCTGCGCCCAGACGAATCATTTTAGGTGATTTGTCAAACAAGGAAAAGGTATTAAAAATACTAAATTTAAGTGAATAAATTTGAGCGATAATAATAAACATATTGAGTCTTTGCTACAAGAGATAGCAATGTTAAAAGAAGAACTTTTTGAGTCAAATAGTATTGTTGAAGCCATAAAAGTTGGAGATGTCGATGCATTGGTAGTCAACAATAACGGAGTGCCGCAGCTTTACTCACTTGAAACAGCAGATTATACCTTTAGGCTGCTTATTGAAAAATTCAGGCAAGGCGCATTAAGTATTTCCCGAAATGGTTTGATATTGTACTGCAACGATTATTTTTCGGAACTTGTTGGCGTGCCTTCAGAAAAAATAATTGGAAACTATTTACACGAATATTTTAATAACTCTGATCATTTTGGCTCTCTTATCGAAGCGCTCAAATACGGTATTTCGACACACGAAATTTTATTTAAAACCAATTACAGCACCAGGACATTTCCGGCGTCTATATCTGTAACAGATCTTGAACCTGCCGTTCAGGGATTGGGTATTGTAGTAACTGATTTAACCGAAAAGAAAAAACACGAAAATGCCTTAATACAGCATCAAAAAGAACTCGAAGAAAAGATTAACGAATTAAACCGAATTAATACCAATCTGGAGGAATTTATTCATGTTATATCGCACGATCTTAAAGAACCGCTCAGGAAAATAGTCATGTATAACGAAAGAATTAATACCGATGCGCTTTCAGAAACAGATACTAAATTCCTGAGCGTAATGAAATCATCGGCTTTACGATTAAACTCTCTTGTAGATGATCTGGTCAATTATTCGTCGCATACAAAACAGGAAGAACGCACGCAAATAAATTTAGTGGATATAATTGCCGAAGTCAGCGAGGATCTGGAAATTATAATTAATGATAAAAAAGCCCAAATTCAAATTGGAAAATTGCCAACATTACAAGCTTCAAAAGTACAAATGCGGCAGCTTTTTTCTAATTTAATTTCAAACGCCATTAAATACAGCAAACAGGATATTCCGCCCACAATAGAAATTTATCAAATCGATTATTTTGAATCTGAAGATGGTAAACCGGCTGATAAATTTGTGAAAATTCAGATCAAAGACAACGGCATTGGAATGGAAAAAAACCATCTTATCAAATTTTTACCATATTTCAGCGTTTACATGCCAGGAATGAATATTCCGGAAACGGTATTGGGCTTTCTATTTGCAAAAAAATCATGGAAAACCATTCAGGAAATATTACTGTAGAAAGTAAACTGAACGAGGGTACCACATTTAATCTCTATTTCCCAATACAATAAAATGATAAAATCAAATAATCTACATATTATTATTGCCGAAGACGATGAAGACGATGCTGACGTAATCACTGAAATCTTTAAAAAAAATCCAAATTTTGATAAGGTTAGTCTGGTTTCGAATGGTGAAGAACTTTTAAATTACTTAAAAAATAGTTCAAATGAAGTTCCCGACGTTATTCTTACTGACATTAATATGCCCATAGTTGACGGTATCGAAGCGTTGCAGGAAATATTAAATACCGATGTTCTCAAAACTATTCCCTGTTTTATTTATTCAACCAGTATAAATCCTGCTTATAAAGAAAAATGTGATTTGCTTGGGGTAAAAGCCTACCTCATTAAACCGTATTCTATTGAAGGTTTTGAAGAAATTCCGAAACAAATTATTAAAATTATCGAACAACAATAGTAAATAAAAAAGAGCTGATTATAAAATCAGCTCTTTTTTTATAATAAACTTGGTGATTTTCCGAATTGTTTTTTAAAGGCAAAAGAGAAATGGGAGAAATCTTCAAAACCAACTTCCAGATAGATTTCACTTGGTTTTTGATTGTTATTATTAATCAGAAAATAAGCTTCGTCCAAACGTTTTTTCGTTAGCCAGATTCCGGGATTGCTATTGAATGTTTTTTGAAAATCTCTTTTAAAAGTCGATAAACTTCTTCCGGTTAAAAAAGCGAACCGCTCCAAACTAATATTAAACCTGAAGTTTTTATTCATAAATTGTTCCAGATCAATCTTCTCCGGAATTCCGAAATTAAAAAACACGTTTGCTAAATCAGGATTGTTCTTTAAAAGAATAATCAGTAATTCTTCTCTTTTAATATCTACAAAAGACACATCAATTTCCTCAGATCCATTATAATATGGTTCTAACGATTGTACAAAATTATGAATTAGTTTGTCTTCCTTAACAAACAAAAAGGCATCGTCGCTGCCAAAAACAGACGTTGAATACGAATGTCTTTCCAGAAATTTCTTCAAAAAAGGTTCATCAAAAATGATAATGACTTTTTCAAACATGCCGTCTTCTTTGTGTTTTGTATAGCGAATAAGATGATTTTTTCGGGCAACGCAATAATCGCCTTCTTTCATTTGATAATTCTTTTTTCCATCATAAGCAATCATGGAACCTTTCAATAAAAACAAAAAGAAATGTTCCTGAATAAATTGTTCAGGAGAAATGTCGGGACCAAGATGACAGGATTGTATGTTGTTAAATTTCATTTTTTATAAACTTTTGATGTTAATTCTAACACATAGAAACATAGTTATTGTAAACTCAAAAAAAGGCATTTCATTTGCATAAACAAACATAGCTATGTGTGAGAAACTAGTTTCTTTTTATATTCTTTTACAAACTATAAAACCTATGTTTCTATGTGTTAAATATTTTAAACTTTTGATGTTAATTCTAACACATAGAAACATAGTTATTGTAAACTTAAAAAAGGCATTTCATTCGCATAAACAACATAGCTATGTGTGAGAAACTGGTTTCTTTTTATATTCTTTTACAAACTATAAAACCTATGTTTCTATGTGTTAGAATATTTAGCCACAATTAAAGGATTAAAAAGATTAAATAAATCTGCTCACCCGAGCGATAGCGAACAGGCGAAGCAATCTGCCAAATCTGCGAGAAAAAAACTTTTAAACTATGTGTAAAGTTAATCAATCTTTATTGTATCAACGCTTGCCAAAATAGCTTCTTCTTTTGTTATTGGTTTCCAATCTAAAATTGTTCTAGCTTTTTCATTCGACATGGTAATATAAAACGATTCCGCTGTTGGTTTAATGTCCGCTATTTTCCCTGACAATTCCGGTCTTTCTTTTTTAATAAGCTGCGCTACATCGTAAAAACTCACAACACCATCTGAAGTTGCCAAAAAGCGTTCGCCGTTTGCCTTAGGATTTGTCATGGCTTTAATATGAAGATCAGCCACATCGCGAACATCTACAACGCCCAAAGTAAAATCAGGACTTTCTTTCACCATTCCGCTTAGAATTCCTGTAATAACAACTTGCACGGATGCTGAATCATTATTATTCAGAATCGGACCAAATATTCCAACGGGATTAATTACCGTAAATTCTAAATTTCCGCCTTCGTTTTTGATAAAATCCCAGGCTGCTTTTTCGGCAATCGTTTTAGATTTAATATAAGGCTGAATTGGCGCGTTTGGATCTGTCCAGTCTTCTTCGGTAAAAACATGATCCTGATCTTTTATACTATAACCAATCGCCGCAAACGAAGATGTAAATACCAATCGTTTTACACCTGCATCGCGAGCAGCTTTTAAAACTCTTAAAGCACCATCACGAGCCGGAATAATTAATTCGTTTTCATCTTCGGGCTGTTGCGCAGGAAAAGGAGACGCAACATGCAATACATAATCGCAATCTTTTACAGCATCGTTCCAGCCAGCGTCACTATTAAGATCGGCTTGAAAAAAGCTTAGTTTTTCAAAAGATGAAATACCGCCGCTTTTTAAAGATTCCAGAACAGTTTCGCTTTTTGATAACGAACGAACCGTTGTTTTTACTGTATAACCTTCCTGCAATAAATGCAAAATACATTGTGTACCTACATAACCTGAACCTCCGGTTACAAGAACCGTTTTATTTGAATTTGACATTTTATATTTATTTAATTGATTAATAAGGAAATTGTAAACCTGTAATTTCTTCTGCAAATGCCCAAAGTTTTACAGCAAGTTCTTGATCCTGCATCGCTTTTGAAGTGTGTTTAGAAAGTGCCGGATAACCGGTATATTCTTTTTCGCCATCAGGACCATAAAATTCTCCGCCTTTTACCGTCGAATCTGTCGCAGCAAAAAGCGACGGCAAAGCGCCTTGCCAGGGTTGAGAAACTTCTTTAAATTGTGCAAAAGCAGTTTGTAAAATATCTGCTGGAATATGACGCTGTAAATTGGTGTAAACAACACCGGGATGCGCTGCCACAGAAATAATGGTGCTGTTTAAAACGCTTAGTTTTTTATTCAATTGAAAAGCAAACAAAACATTTGCCAGTTTACTTACTCCATATTCGCGTTGTGCATCATATGTTTTTTCTAATCTTAAATTTTCAAAATCAATACCGTCAACCAAAGTTGCGGCACCGCTGCTAAGCGTCATAATTCTGGCATTTGAAGCTTGTTTTAATAATTGAAACAAATGCGCCGTTAAAGCAAAATGTCCTAAAAAGTTCACACCAAACTGCAATTCAAAACCATCATCTGTAGTAGTTGGCGGCGGCATCATAACGCCCGCATTATTAACAAGAATATCTAATTTTTGATGTTTTGATTTAAAATCATCGGCAAAGTTTTTGATTTTATTTAAACTCGTAAGATCGAGAACTCCAATTTCTAAAGTGCCCTTTCCTCCTATTGCCTTCATTTTATTTATCGCTTCTTCGGCTTTGTCTTTATTTCGGCAGGCAATCGTAACGTTAGCTCCGGCTTCATAAAAAGCCAATGCAGTTTCGAAACCAATTCCTGTATTGGCTCCCGTAACAAGCACTGTTTTTCCTGATTGATCCGTGATATTTTCTTTTGTCCACATTTTTATCTGAATTAAAAATTATACGACAAAGGTCAGGATATTGAGAAAGTCAAGGTTTGTTTAAAAGTTCAAGTTTATTTTGTTTAAAAGTCCATATTATAAGCAAAGCATTCCTTTGGAAAAATCCATCTTTCACTTTTCATTTTTCTTAAATAAGCCAAAACAATCAAATAATAATCAAAACGGCATAAATAATAATTGGTGTTAAAATAGTTGAAAACAAATTATACATTTGTCACACAACAACCAAAAACAGAACCACGTGAATCCCAAATTCCGCTTAACCGTTTTCTTATTATGTACATGTATTGGCGGCATTGTTCATGCTCAAAATAGTCAGATAGACAGTTTGAAAAGAATTTTGCGTGTTACTAAAATCGATACTTCAAAGATTAATCACTACAATACAATTGCTGATTTATATAAAGAAATCGATCCTGATTCGACATTATTCTACGCTCAAAAAGCAGCCGTTTTAAGTACAAAAGCAAACTATAATTTTGGTTTGGCAACTGCTTTTACCAATAAAGGAAACGCTTCTATTATTTTGGGAAATTATCCTGTTGCCATAAAATATTTTAAAAATGCCCAAACCGAATTTGAAATCAGTCTGAAACAAAATCCTGATCAAAAACAGTATAAAAAAGGTTTGGCACGTTCGTATGCCAGTTCAGGAGTGGTTTATTACGAACAAAGCGATTATGTTATGGCTTTAAAAAATGATGAAAAAGCATTACTATTATATCAGGAAATTCAGGAAAAGCAAGGCATTTCAAAAGTATTAAACAATATAGGAACGGTATATAAATCTCAGCAAATTTACCCGAAAGCTTTGTATTATTTAAAAGAAGCTTATAAAATACAATTGAGTCTTGGCGAAGAAAATGCGCCCATAACACTCACTAATATTGGCGTTATTTATTTTGAATTGGGCGAATATCAAAATGCGATTGACTATTATAAAAAAGCAGAACAAGGTTTTGAAAAAAGTGGCAATAAACGCGGTTTTGCTCTTTTAAACAATTATCTGGGAGATTATTACGCCAAACAAAACAATCAAGATCTCGCTCTTGATTATTATAATAAATCATTGCATTTATACGACGAAATTCAAAATAAGTTTGGCGGTTCTCTTGCTTTATTTAATATAGGTTTGTTATTGCAAAAACAGCAAAAATACGATGAAGCACTTCCGTTTGCTTTAAAATCATTAGCGTATGCGAAAGAAGTTGGCGTGCAGGATCAAACCTTTCATACAGAAAAATTACTGAGCGAATTGTATGAATCTTTAAACGATTCGAAAGCCGCTTTACTGCATTACAAAAACTACATCATTGCCCGCGACAGCATCAACAATCAGGAAACGAAAAGTAAGTTTGCCAAAGCCGAAATGAACTACGAATTCCATAAAAAAGAAGCAATACTTTCAGAATCACACAAAAGAGAAATTCAGTTCGTTGTGTTTTCTATTTTAGGAGGTTTATTATTGATTGTTTTAGGTTTGGTTATTTACAACAGAATGCAGGTAAAACGCCAGCTTACACTAAAAAAAGAAGTGGCAGAATACGAACAGAAAGCACTGCATTTGCAAATGAATCCGCATTTTGTTTTTAATTGCCTCAGTTCTATTTCGAGTTTTATTGTACAAAACGGAACAGATTCTGCCTTAAAATATCTTTCTAAATTTTCAAAATTAATGCGTCTTACGCTCGAATATTCCAAAGGTTCCTTAATTCCAATTGATAAAGAAATCGAGAGTTTGCAGAATTATCTCGAACTCGAACAGCTTCGTTTTCATGACAAATTTGAATTCGAAATTCAATCAACAGAAAACGTAGAATTTAATATGGGATTACCGCCTTTATTGATTCAGCCCTTTGTAGAAAATGC
Source organism: Flavobacterium sp. N1736 (assembly GCF_025947065.1). Lineage (NCBI taxonomy): Bacteria > Pseudomonadati > Bacteroidota > Flavobacteriia > Flavobacteriales > Flavobacteriaceae > Flavobacterium > Flavobacterium sp. N1736. The sequence continues at coordinate 1,036,816 of NZ_CP109994.1, read as the reverse complement.
GATTTTGCACGGCATGGTTCCCAAAGAAGGAAAAGGAAAAATAAGCGTGAATTTTGATGTTCAGCAGGAACAACTAATCTGCACAATTATCGATGACGGAATAGGTTTATCAGAATCGAAACTTTTAAAAGAAAACTCCGTTACCGCACATCAGTCAATGGCATTGGATATTACAAAAAAACGCCTCAAGATTATGGAATCGATCACATCAAAATCGGCAAAAATAGAGATTATCGAATTAAATTCGGCACAACAAAAAACAGGAACAAAAGTTACTTTATACCTGCCAATTCAATATATACCGTAGGCAAAAAGCAATATCAAAAATCAATATCAATATCAATATCAAATAGCAATATCAATATCAAATAGCAATATTAAAAGTCAATACCAAAATACTAAATACCAAATATCAAAACCATGATAACAGCATTATTAATCGACGATGACAAACATTTACGAACGGGTCTGAAAGCGCTTTTAGAACGTTATACTAATGACATTTTTATTGTTGGCGAAGCCGAAAGTGTAAAAACCGGAATTGCTGCCATAGAAAAATTGCGTCCGCAGGTTATTTTTCTGGATATTCATTTAACAGACGGAACCGGTTTTGATATTCTGGAACGTCTTTCGCAAGCAAACGGAAAACTGAAATCGCATGTTGTATTTATTACCGCGCACGAACAATATGCTTTGAAAGCTTTTAAATTTAGTGCTTTAGACTTTATTCTAAAACCCGTTGATCCCGAAGAACTGCAGCTTACAATGGCCAAAATAAAAGAAGCAGTCGGGAAAAATAATTCATTTGAAAACATCGATTTATTGCTCGAAAACATTCGCAAAAAAGTGGACAATTTCAAGAGAATTGCTTTATCAACGAGCGACGGAATTCATTTATTTGAAGTTTCGGATATTATTCGGTGCGAAGCCAAAATAAATTACACCCAATTTTTCATCAAAAACCATAAACCTGTTTTGATATCAAAAACACTCAAGGAATATGAAGAATTGCTTGCAGAACACGGTTTTGAACGCATTCATCAATCGCATTTAATCAACTTATCGTATCTGAAATCATATATAAAAACAGATGGCGGATATGTGATTATGGCGGATAATGCCAATATTCCGATTGCGCAGAGCAAAAAAGAAAAATTACAGGAATTAATCAACTCACTTTAAAAAATCATCCCCAAAAATTTCTAACGAACAACTCAAACCATAATCAATTATGAGAAAAAAATTACTCTTAATGGTATTTCTGCTTACCGGAATGGTAAACGCCCAGATACTAACTTTTACAGATCCAATACTAAAAAACATGCTTGTAAATGGCGGTTCGAATAACTTTACGGCCTTTTCAGGCGGAGTTGCAGTGACAAGAATCGACACCAATTTTGATAATCAGATTCAGGTTTCAGAAGCGGCATTAATTGACAAACTTTGGATAGAAGGTCTTAATGCTCCGCAGGTAACAAACCTTCAGGGAATTGAAGGTTTTACAAACGTAACCGAAATGGGTTTTAGAGAAATAAGCGTTACTTCGATCAATTTAAGCGCAATGCCAAACCTGAAAACGATTTTTGTTAAAAGTCCAACTTTGGTAACAGCGACAGTTTCAGGAATGAACGGATTAACAGGCGCCACTTTTATGGAAAACCCGTTAATGACGACCTTAACTCTTTCAAACAATCCAAATCTGATTACTTTTGTAGCACAGCAAAACCCGGCTTTTTCTACCTTAAATGTCAGCAATTTGCCACTTTTGGAAAATTTTTATGTAGCCGATAATGTTTTGACATCGCTGGATATAACGGGCTGTCCAAATGTGCAGTATTTTAACGCTGTAAACAATCAGTTAACTTCAATTAATGCTTCAGGATTAACAAAATTAACTACTTTTTTAATCGAAGATAATCTTCATTTTGAGTCAATAAATGCTTCGGGCTGTACATTGCTAAATTTTCCGCAATCTACTTTTTCACAAATGCAGGAAATGCAAGCTGCCGATTTTTCAAACTGTGCGAGCCTGGAATATCTGCGAATGCCTGATAACATCATTTCATCTTTAAATTTGTCTGGTTGCAGCGCTTTGAAAGAAGTTTATATACAAAATAATCCTTTAAGTGTCTTGCCATTAACGGGTTGTACGGCACTTACTTTTTTAAATTGTACTTATAATCAATTAACAGCATTAGATTTAAGCAGTTCGCCAAACCTTGAAGAAGTTCAGGCTTCATCAAATTTTATTGCGAATTTAAACCTGACCGGAACAAATAATTTGAGAAAAGCCCTTTTAAGTCAGAATCAAATTTCGTCTCTGGATCTTTCAGGAAACACTACTATTCAAGTTCTGGATATAGATCTAAATCCAATGAGTTATTTAAATCTTTCAGGCTGCACCGCTTTATCAATCCTGAATATGCCAACAACTACACTTGCAACCGGAAACTTCTCTAATTGTAGTGCATTAACGTATATTGGAACTGTTAGTAACGCATTAAATGATATAAATGTACAAGGCTGTACGGCACTTGAAACACTTTCGTTAAACGGAAAACCTCTTGAAAAAGCACCGTTAACCTCTTTAAGTGTTGCTGGTTTAACCAATTTAAAAAGCCTAGATTGCGGTTATAATAATCTTACTTCTCTTGATCTTTCGGGTTGCAGTGCTTTAACTTCTCTTTTTTGTGTTGAAACTGCTCTTCCAGCCTTAGATTTTTCTGATACTCCAAATATCAATACATTAAACGTTAACGGGAGCGCATTAGAAACAATTGATATTTCTGGCTTACCAAATTTTCAGAGTTTATCTGCAAGTAATAACCCGAATCTAAAAATGATTTTTGCCAAAAATGGAAAAGACGAAACGTTATTTTTGGGCAGTGCCAACACAAATCTGGCTTTTGTTTGTCAGGATGAAGTCAATATCGACACCACAAAATTCTATTTGTTAGGTTTAGGCTTGTCAAATGTTGAAGTCAATTCGTACTGTTCTTTTACACCCGGCGGAACTTATAATACCATTACAGGCACAATCGCTTTTGACCTTAACAATAATGGCTGCGATGCCTTAGATGCAAAACAGTCAAATGTAAAAATAGGGCTTAACAATGGATCTCTGCAAAGCGAAACTTTTACAAAAGCAAACGGAAAATATACTTTTTATACCGGAACAGGAAACTTCGCTTTAACACCGCATCTTGAAAATCCAACGCTATTCAATATTTCACCAGTTACGCCGCTGCTTTCATTTACAGACACTAATAATCATGTTGTTACGCAGGATTTTTGTATTAATGCAAACGGATCTCAAAACGATGTCGAAATTGTAATTGTGCCCATTGTTCCTGCAAGACCCGGATTTATGGCGTGGTATCAAATCGTGATTAGAAACAAAGGAAATCAAACCGCAAACGGAAGTTTTAATTTTACCTACAATCAAAACCTGATGCATTTTGTTCAGGCAGCGATACCTGCAGATGTACAAAACCCGGGATTATTAGGCTGGAATTACAGTAATTTACTTCCTTTTGAAAGCAGAAGTTATTATTTTAGATTAGACATTAATACACCAACGCAAACGCCTCCGGTAAATTTAGATGATGTTTTAAACTTTACAGCAACCATAAATCCAATTGCAGGCGATATTAATCCGGCAGATAATGTCTTCAATTTCAATCAGGTAGTTATCGGTTCTTACGATCCTAACGACATAACGTGTCTTGAGGGCAAAAGCGCTTCTCCAAGTACGATTGGCGATTACCTGCATTATGTAATTAATTTTGAAAATACAGGAACCGCTCCTGCAGAAAATATAGTGGTAAAAGTGGTTGTCGATCAAACGAAATATGACATTAATTCTTTGCAAGTACAGAATACATCGCATCCGTCAGAGATTAATATTCATGGAAATATAGCCGAATTTATTTTTCCGAATATTAATTTGAGTGTTGCAAAAGATCCACCGGTTGGAGGTCACGGAAGTATTTTATTCAAAATTAAAACACGCGATAATCTTATTTCCGGAGATGAAGTTGGAAAAGAAGCCGATATTTATTTTGATTATAATGCGCCAATCGAAACCAATAAAGCCGAAACTATTTTTAAAAGTTTAGGAATTAAAGATCATCAGGTGGATAAAAGTGTGGCATTATATCCAAATCCTACCAAAGGAAACGTATCGATAAATTGCGATAATACCATAAAACGCGTTGAATTGTTTGATGTTCAGGGAAGAATCCTGCAAAACAAAATAGAAAGCAATAACAATACGCAGCTTGATATTTCGAACAAACCAAACGGACTTTATTTTATCAGAATCACTACTGAAAATGGCATGAAAGTCGAAAAAGTAATTAAAGAATAAATTATAGCAATAAATTTAGGTAATTCGTATTCCGCATTTAAAAAGCCTTCTGAAATCATTAGATTTTAGGAGGCTTTTTTGAATTATCAATTTTTTCAGGAGCTATTTCCAGCTATCCGCTTTATCTTTTATGCCGAACCCCGGCACAAAAGGATATCGCTTCTATCTGGGCTATGAAACCCGTTTTCATAACAACTATTTTTGTACTTTTAATCCCGGACAAAGCACATTTATTCTATGGGATTTTACATTAACAAAGAACATTTAATTAAGAAAATCGAATATCCGACAAGATATCAGTCCGAAAATCTTCTGAATAGTTCGGCGATTGTATTTGCTTCGATTTTTGTGTTCCTTTTATTGTTTAGTCCGTTTGGGGTTTACGAACCAGAATTTAAACTTAATTATTTTCTGATTTGCTTTTTTCACGCTTTTTCGCCTGCATTAATCTTGTTTTTATATTTTGGAACATACAATTACATCAAACGGAATCAGCTTAAAAAATGGACATTATTACAAGAATATTTTCACGTTGGTCTATTTTTATTTTTGTCCGGAATTGCCAGTTTTTTAATGCGCGATTTCATTTATACCAATCCAAATAACTGGTCCTGGCGTTATTTGTATGAAGAAATTCGAAACTGCTTTCTGGCGGGAATCCTTTTTTATTTTTTCCTCAGAATGGCTGGCTTTTATTTCAAGTCTAAAAAAGGTTCGCCATTTGTACTTCAGTTTGTTCCGCTAAAAAACGAAACAGAAAAACCCGCAGTTACTTCTTCCCTTTTCATCAATACACAAGTCAAGCAAGATGATTTTACCTTAAACCGGAAGATTTACTATTCGTAAAAGCCGATGGTAATTATATCGAAATCACAAAATCAAACAACGAAGAAGCAACTGTCGAACTCAAACGAATTTCGCTCACACAATTCGAAAAACAAATCGCCCATTATCCGCATTTTTTCAGATGCCACAGAACCTATTTAGTCAATATGTTTAAGATCGAAAAAGTAAGCGGAAATTCTCAGGGTTACCTTTTATCTTTTCATAATACCGATGCAAAAGTTCCCGTTTCCCGAAACCAGATTGAGAGTTTCAATAACTGTTACAATCAACTCCGCAGCCTGCAGATAGCCTAAGCTTGTTGTTCGTCACAAAAGCTAGTTAGTGATAACATGGTCAATTACAACAGCATTTTCTTGTTGTACGTTTACCATCACAAACACTAAATCAAATCTATTATGACAACCCAAAACACAGCTTTGTTAGCAAAAGTGCAACAGCCAAATAAGCTTATTTACATCAGCAACATCAAAATAGTATTGACCATATTGGTCATTTTGCACCACACTTTTATAGCCTACAGCAATTCAGACGGATGGTATTATACAGAACCAACCACGATTTTTGGCGTTCTTATTCCCGTAAAAATGTTTATCAGTGTCAATCAGTCGTTTTTTATGGGCTTTTTCTTTATGCTTGCCGCCTATTTTACCGAAGCTTCATTTACCAAAAAAGGCACTTTTAAATTCATAACAGATCGCTTCATCCGATTAGGAATTCCGTTAGTATTTTATTCTCTTGTTATTTCTCCATTTACCAGTTATCTCGTGTATTATTTCGCTCAAAAACATCATATTACTTTTTTGCAGTATTTAAGCGGTTACGATACCTGGATAGATGTTGGCGTAATGTGGTTTGTTCTCGCTTTGCTTGTATTTACTTTTATTTTTGTACTCTTAAAAACCGTTTTCAAAATCAGTTTCGAAAACACATTGCCCGTTCCCACATCACGAACCATACTTTTATTTGCAGTAGTTTTAGGACTTGTAAGTTTCGCAGTTAGAATTGTATTTCCCGTAGGCTGGGTTCTGGAACCATTCGGATTTCAATTAGGTCATTTCCCACAATACATCGCCTTTTTCACGATTGGATTATTGGCTGCCAAAAACAATTGGTTCAACGAATTGTCCGAAAAAACCAGAAAACGTCTAACCCTTTCTTCATGGTTATGTCTTGCCTTTTTCATTGTATTTTTTGTTATCCGACTCACTGTAAAAATGCCCGTAGAATGGTATTCCGGAGGTTTTCATTGGCAACAACTCCTTTACGCCGTTTGGGAACAATGGATCGGACTTTCAATTTTAACCGTTTTACTCATAAAAGGAAGAACAAAATGGAACAAATCAACGCCATTACTTGCCAAATTATCGCGTTACAGTTTTGCAACTTATATTTTTCATCCCGTAGTAATTGTCGCATTCACATTAGCCGTAAGAAACTGGCAAGTAGATCCTGCCCTAAAACTTCTTGTAGTTTCACCATTGATAGTCGCAGGCAGTTTCGGTTTGGGCGGATTGCTGGTATTGATTCCCGGCGTTAAAAAAATCATCTAAAATCATCAATCAAAAAACGATTTCTTTTTTTTCAGCGCAATCTTATCATCCTGACGGAGGAAGGATCACACGCGTAACTAGACAAAGATAATCGCCAATCTTGTCATCCTGACGGAGGAAGGATCACATGCGTAACTCTGCAAAGATTGGCGATTCTCTTTACGGAATTTCTCGTGTGATTTCTTGTTCGAAATGACAAAAAAAATTTCAATAACTTTGCCCCTACTTATGCAGGCAAATCTTAGAGAACATATCGAAAAAGTAATTCCGCTTACGGATGATGAGTTTGCGTTTGTAGCGTCTCATTTTACGACTAAAAAGTTTAAGAAACACCAATTTCTTATTCAGGCAGGCGATCCGGTAAAGTATTTTTATTTTGTTATTTCGGGACTTTTAAAGCTTGTTTATACTGATAATTCTGCCAAACAGCACATTGTTTCTTTTGCCATGGAAGATTGGTGGGAAAGCGATTATTATGCGTTTTTCACACAAACCGAAGCCACATTATCACTCGAATGTCTGGAAGATACTGAAGTTCTTTGCTGTACGCTTGAAGATTATAAAAAGCTTTGCGACGGTTTGCAAAAAATGGAACGCTTTTTTCTTGAGAAAGCCACATTTGGTTTTCTGGGATCGCAGCGCCGTATTATTTCCTGGCAGACTTCAAATTCTAAAGAACGCTACGAACAGCTTTTAAAACAATATCCTTTACTTTTTCAGCGCGTTCCAAAAAGCTTAATTGCCTCTTATCTTGGCGTATCTCGCGAAACGCTGAGTCGTCTATCTTCCTAAAGTTTCAGTTTTTAGTCTCAGTCTCAGTTAACAAAGGACTGAAAAATTTGTTTCACGCAGATTTGCAGATTTCATTAATACATTTCACTTTTAACTTTTAATTTTTAATTTTTAATTTTTAATTTTTAACCTCCTAACTCTTCCATGTGACATAACTCACTTTATAATCGTGAGAAATGTCAAGACCTCTTTCTGCATGTTATGCACAACTTTGCAGTATCAATTTTAAACTGTAATCGTGAAAAAAACATCAAAAATTTTAGCATTACTATTATTAACAGCGATGCCAATATTGGCACAAACTAAAAAAGCTAAACAAATGGAAAAAAGAGTAATTAATCCCTGGGAATGGCAAAATGAACGCAGCTATAACCAAGCCGTTGAAGTAAAAAATCCGGAAGGAACATTGTATGTTTCCGGACAAGCCGCCGTAAACGCTGACGGAACTTCGAGCAATGAAAACATGGAATCACAGATAAAACTTGCCCTGAATAATCTGGAACAGGTAATCGCAAAAGCCGGATACGAACCCAAAGGAATTGTTAGGCTGACAATTTATACGACCAATACTGCAGACCTTTGGCCACATTTCAACATCATTCAGGATTGGATTGCCAAACACGGAGTTCAGCAAGCCACAAGTTTAATGGAAGTAAAAAGTTTGTTTGAAACTTTGAAAGTTGAATTTGAAGCTACGGTTGTAAAATAATTCAATAGAAAAAACTAAAATAAGCTGTGTCTGTTATAAAATTAGACACAGCTTATTTTTTGCTTAAAAAATAAATTTTCACAAAACAAATAAACTTTTGATTTTCAGATAATTACCTGAATAACAATTAAAAAATTTGAGAATTATTAAATAATATTAAAACCAATTTTTCAATTTAAACGTATGTAGAGGTAAGACGATATTTCTGAATGAGATAAGTTCAATAACGAGATAAAGTTCAATTCATTATTGCGTTTTTTGGAAACACATTGAATTTTATCTTATTCCTGAATTATCGTCTATTTTTTATTCAATTTTAAGAAGATCATAAACGTGGACAAATTACACCTTCAAAGATTAAAAAAGACATTAAATTATCTGGAAAGCAAACAACGTGAACTGAAAAAAAATCACGAAAATGACACCCGAAGTCTTGAATCAATGATAAAATTTTTGAAAAAAGATATGATCGAACAATATAAATTATCTGAATACGATTTATATATTAAACAAGAAGTTAAAGACACTGAAACCTTTATAAAAAGTGTAAAAGATATTATAGAAAATAACTACAAAGGTTAAACTTTGGTGAAACTCATAAAAATACAATTAGGCATTGTAAATATTGTTTAAAATTGTATCTTTGCATTAACAGTACCCGTACAGCTTCCCATGAGAACAGCTTGCGGGTCTTTTTATTTAATCTATTCCCGTTTTCTTCACTAATAAACTCATAATAAGTATTGTCTAAAATACCGAAATCTATACAAGATCAGATAAAATTGCTAGAAAGCCGTGAAATGAAATTTCATGATATTTCAAAAGCAACTCATTTTTTGGCAAATATAAGCTATTATCGTTTGAAAGGATATTGGTGGGAAATGCAAGAAGATTACGATGATCACCTTTTTCAGGAAAATGTATTTTTTGAAGACGTTATAGATCTTTATAATTTTGATCGTCACTTTCGTATAATTTTTATTTAATGCTATAGAAAGAATTGAAATTGCTTTGAGAACAAAGCTTATTTACCATATGTCATTAGCTTACGGAGCAGAATGGTATTTGAATGAAAATCATTTTCATTCAAAACTGCATTTTGATGAGCTTTTGGATAAAATATTAGAAAACATAAATGATAGCAGTGAAGAATTTATAGTAAAACATGCGGTTAATCATCCTAATGAACAACCTGAGAGCTGGAAAGCTTTGGAAGTTGTAACCTTAAATACTTTATCTAAATTATACAGTAATTTAAAGCCTCAACTAGCTGAAAAATCAAAAATAGCAAATGAATTTGGCTTAAATAGTTCAAAAGATTTCTCTAGCTGGTTGCGAACAATAACCTTTATAAGAAATATGATTGCACATCATAGCCGATTATGGAATAGGGTAATGATTAATGCATACAGTTGGCCGTCAAATACACGTTTCCCTCTATTGAATTACTTTCCTGACACTGAAAGACGAAAAAAAGTGTTTCCAATTATGTCAGCCATTATCTATATTAATGATATAATTAGTCCTGGAAATAATTTAAAACAAGAATTATTTGATTTATTAAATCAATTTCCTAATACTCCAATTTATAAAATGGGATTTCCTCCGAAATGGAAAGAACAGCCAATTTTTAAAAAAGTTTAAAACCAAATATAATATTATCTTTTCCAAATAGTAATCTTCTTACAATTTACTGTTTTTCAGGTAATTATACTTAAAATAATTAAACATAAGGAATGTTTTTTTTGTTGCCACAAGGACACAATCTTGTCATCCTGACGAAGGAAGGATCACACCAGAAACTCCGTAAAGATAACCGCCAATCTTTGTAGAGATACGCGTGCCATTTCTCCTCCGTCAAAATGAAGGTTGTGAGATTATTTAAATAACAGGAATAAACGCTGCAACAGGATTCGTTAGTTTCCCAACAAACTGAAGACTATCAATAGGATCTGCTAAATCTAACATTTGCTTGTTATTTCGCAATTGCAAACGATTCAGGCAACACGAGTCAAAATTGGGAGCAAATAAATTGTATTTTTTGAATTGTTCTTTTAAATGTGGCTGATCTTCCTGATATTGTGCGATACAATCGGCAACTTCTGACCAGAAATCTTCTTCAGAAAGTGTTTTTGATTCTGATAAAATTGCAGAAAGAAAACGGAAATAGAATTGAAAAACGTCATTAAAAATGCACAGGATTTTCAACGATTCTTTCATATCAATATGAATACGTTTTACTTTTTCCGGCAGCGGAATTGCAGCATTAAAAACCATAACTTCTTCGGTAATATCTTTCATAATGGCTTTTACGGGAACGTGATTTTCTAAAACTAAAATCAGGTTTTCGCCATGAGGCATAAAAACCATTTCGTGCTCATAAAAACAATGTAATAAGGACGAAAGATAAGCGTTGAGGTAACTTTTAATCCACAATTTGGCGCTAATTCCCGATTTTTTTATCAATTCACGAACAAAAGAACTTCCGGACTGATCCACATGTAACAAAGCAGCCATTGTCATAATCTTTTGATTTTTAGACAATTTCGGGATCGGACTTTCGCGCCATAATGTGGCAAGCATTTTATTATGCGGAATACTTCGTCCTAAAGGCTCGTATAAAAAATTGCGATAGCCAAGAGTGGCAACTTCTCCTAATAATGTAAAGCCTTTTTGCTGTAAATACACATCATTTTCTACCAGATTTGCAACCCATTCCGTTATTGCGGGCGTACTTTCCATGTAATATGGAGAAAGTCCGCGCATGAAACCCATATTGATAACAGAAAGTGCCGTTTTTGCATAAAATTTCTCCGGCGAAGAAATATTAAAAAACGTACGAATAGATTGTTGTGCGGAATATTCGTCTTCACCATAACCCAGACAAATCAAATGTCCTTCGGCAATATCCGGCGCAAAAATCAATGCCAGTTTATTGAACCATTGCCATGGATGCACGGGAAAAAAATAATAATCATCAACATCAAATCCCTGCGATTTTAATATGTTTTTGAAACTTAAAATGGTTTCAGAATCCAACTCCTGCTGCAATACTTTTTTATAATCTAAAGCTTCTATCGCCGTAAAAGTAGTTTTGCTCCTATGTCCGGCGAGCCACAATAATTGTACGGGCGCATTGGCTTCTGGAGAAAAAGCGGCAAAATCATCAATATTAAAACCGTTTTTACCGCTGTTTGCTACAAAACACGGATGTCCTTCTGTCATTGCGTGTTCAATGATTTGATAATCCAATTCAAGTAAATCTTTTGAATTGTATTTTTCGTTTGCAATTTTATATGCGGTGCTGTATAAAGTGCTTGTAATTTCTTCTAAATACGTTGGTAACAGGCTTTCGCCGATGCCTAAAACGTCTTTGAATTCTATTATAAATTCTAATAAAAGCAAAGGCGAATCTATTTCGTTTTTTGTTTTTTTGATCGATTCAACTGCAATAGACCAATGATTTAAGGATAAAACAGAAGCTTCAAAACTATATTCAGCTGTTTTATCAGGAGAAGAAATAGTATAGAAATTAGTGCCATTTGAAACTGGAACAATCAATAATTCGTGCGCAAATTCACTTAACGTTTTTTTGAGTAAAAGCCTGTTTGCTTTGTTCCAGTTTTCTTTTGTTAAGTGCTGTATATTTTGGGTTGGTTTTTCCATTTTTATGTTATTAAACCGATTGTAATGCTTTATAATAATCTTCGCGGGTACAAAATTCGAGATGTGCTTTTTTATGCGGTAAATCGAGAACGTGCTGAAAAACAAATCCGGCTCTTTTATTCAGTAAATGAATTTTATGATTTCGTGCGTCAGGTTCTACCACAATTCGCTTGTTTTTTGAATCTGAAAAAATAAAATCAAGAATTACCGTAAAAATAGTCCAGGTAAAATTCGGGATTGGTTTTTCTGACGGTGCCACCAGAATATGCATGCCTTTATCGCCTTTTTGCGATTCATAATATTTGCCTACCAAATCGTTTTGCGGATCGTAACATTCTAATAAAAAAGCCACTTTCCCGTTAAAAACGCCCATATAAACCTGCGCTTTTTCTAAAATATTGTAATACGTATTTTTGACTTCTTCTTCAGAAAATCCATTCATTTCCCAATAAACCGCATAATCGCGATTGACCCAATTGTGAATCAATTTGATATCTGTTTCCATATCAATTGACCGCAGTTCAAAAACACCTAAACCGGGAATCGTTTTTACAAAAACAACAGCTGTTGAGACATCATTTTCAGGATGAGTTATTATACTATTCATCTGTTTAAGGTTTTAAGCGATTATTTTTTTGTACGGTGCAATCGGGTTTTGCAGTTTTCCCTGAAATTGTAACAACGCCACTGGATCGTCAAGATCGATCATGGTTTTATTGTTGTTTAATTGCAAACGGTTTAAGCAAGACAGCTGAAATTCATTGGCAAACAAATCGTATTTCTCGAATTTAGCTTCTAAATGTGGATTTTGTTCCTGATAATCAGAGATACATTCTGCCACCAATTCCCAATAACGATCTTCTGAATAATTATCGCTTGCAACCAAAATTGCCGACATAAAACGGAAAAATCCATCAAAAACATCAATAAAAATCGAAAGTAGTTTTACGTCTTCTGGAACTTCTGCATAAATTCTGTCGATGTTTTTCGGAATCTCCACATCGGGATTGAGAATTACGGCTTCTTCGGTAATATCTTTCATAAAAGAACGCACCGGAACGTGATTTTCTAATCCTAAAATAAGGTTTTCGCCGTGTGGCATAAAAACCAAATCATATTGATAAAAGCAATGTAATAACGGGCTTAAATAAACCTTGAAATACTCGGAAAGCCAGGAATCTATTGATAACCCCGAAGCTTTTATGATTTCAGATAATAATGAATTTCCGTCTTTATCCAGATGCAAAAATGCCGCCATTGTCATCAATTGTTCGTCGTTTTTGAGTTTTGCCACCGGACTTTCCCGCCATAATGAAGCGATCATTTTGTTGTACGGATTGTGTTTTCCAAAGCTTTCAAAATACGGATTGATGTAACTTACAGAAGCGACTTCGCCCAACATTCCGAACCCTGCTTTTTGTAAATATGCGTCGCCGCTTAATAATTGATCGAGCCATTCAGCCATTTCAGGCGCAGTTCCCAAATAAAATACCGGCAAACCGCGCATAAAGCCCATATTTAGGATTGAAAGTGAGGTTTTTGTATAGAATTTTTTCGGATTACTTAAATTAAATAAAGTTCTGATGGATTGCTGTGCCTGATATAAATCTGGTCCGTAACCAACACAAATTAGTTTTCCTTTGGCAATTTCCGGCGAAAATAAATTAGCCAGTTTATTAAACCATTGCCACGGATGCACGGGAATAAAGAAATAATCGGCTGGATTTTGTCCTCTTTCTTTGATTGTGGCGTTGAATTTTGAAATGGTTTCTGAACCTAATTCCTGCTGAATTAGTGTGTCATAATCGAGTTTTTTAGTTCCCGCATAAACGGTTCTGTCGCGATGTCCGGCGAGCCATAAAATCTTAAACGGATTTCCTGCTTCCGGCGCGTAGGCTTTGTAATCCATGCTGTTGTAACCAATTCTGCCGTTGTTAGCAACAAATCCCGGATGACCTTCCATCATGGCTTGTTCAATGGTTTGAAAATCAGAATTGGCTAATGATTTTGAAGTAGAATTTTCTTTTAATAATTTATAACAGCTTCCGTAAAGTGTACTGATAATTTCTTCGATGTAAGACGGCAATAATTGTTCTGAAATTCCTAAACTGGTTTTGAATTCCTGAATAAAATCAACGGCGTCTAAAGCTATTTCTTCGTCATTTATATATTTAGAAATAGAATTAACTTCTATATTTAAATGATTCATGGCGAGCTGTTGTGCCTTAAAAGTATATTTCACCGATTTATCATCAGAAAACAATGTGTATTTATTACTATTTTGAACGCCGGATTCTAATATTGGTTCGATTAATAGTTCGTGCGAAAACTCACAAATGGCTTTTTTTACTAATAAACGATTGGCTTTTTCCCACACTTCGGGTTGTATATGCGTGATGGCTTTTTCGGGAAATTCTAATTGATTTTCGGTATTCATTTCGGTATAATTGAGGTTAAATGAATCTATTTTTTTGATAAATTGTTCTCGCGTACAAAAAGCAAGCAAGGCTGTTTTATGCGGTAAATTGACTACATGCGCATCTTCAAAACCAACGCGATGACAGATGTCGAACATTTTTTTATTTCTGATATCCGGTTCAACCACAATACGTTGAATAGTTAAATCTCTGAAAACAAATTTCATAATACTCGAAAAAATATGCCAGGTAAACTGATGTACCGGTTTTGTTGACGGCGCGACAATAATATGAATGCCACAATCATATTCCTGAACAGCATAATAGTTTCTGATAATATCTTGTTTTGGATTGTAGCGCTCTAATAAAAAAGAAATTTCTCCATTTACCAATCCAATAAAAACATCAGATTCTTTGGTTATTTTTTCATATTCTAAACGAACTTCTTCCAATGTTTTTCCCTGCATGCCCCAATATTGGGCATAATCACGATTGACCCAATCATAAATAATTTCAGCATCGGTTTCTAATTGCAACGGACGAAAATCTATTGTGCCAAAATCTGGAATTGTGGTGCTATAAATAGGTTTATATGTACTCATTTTTTAGATTAATTTTTATTGTTCAATACAGACCTAACAGGTTTTAAAAACCTGTTAGGTCTAATCGAGGTACTACCAGACCCCAAAAATATTTTAATTTCGTTGTAAGCAATCTGAATGCTTAGACTTGTGGCGATAACAACGGGAAATAATCCTAAAACAACCCATTGATCGTGTTGCCAAAAACCAAAAACATACATTCCCCAATTGATCAAAACCCATTGAATTACATATAAACTCGTTACATGTTTACTGCAAAAAGTCAGTAAATTGAACACGCTATTATTTTCTTTAAACAAATGAACAATGATGTTGACAAACCAATATAAAACCAAATTTGTTCCCAGTAATAAAATGCTTCCGCCGGGACCTAAATGATAATAATCGCCAAAATGATATTCAGGATTTGAGAAGTTTAAAATTCCTCCAACGGCTATAAAACCAAGACCAACAAAGAGCATTCTTTTAAAAAATAGTTCCTGATTTTCGTTTAATTCTTTGTACCATCTTCCCATAAACATTCCGATTAAAATAAAGGCACTCCACGGAAATACAGGGAAATAGACATTAAACTGATTGCTGAAAAACAAATCGCAGATATAATCCAAACCCGTAATTCCAACTCTGAAACCGCTTAATTCTTTTGAAACCGAAATAATCAGCAAAGCCACAATTAACGGTACATATTTGCTTTTGCTAAAATGATTTATTAATCCCATGATAAACAAAGTGATTCCGGCAAGTTGTAGAATATCGCCTAAAAGCAAAAAGAAAATCCCTGTTTGTAAAGTGCCTGATTGTAAGCCATAAGCTGAAATAAAAGCTTTCGGAAGTCCGCCAAAAATGAATTCGGGAACCAGAAATTTCAAAATATTCATTCCGTAACCAATTGCCAAAATGTATAAAGCTCTTTTGCAAACGGCCAGAAAACTTTGTCGTCTTGACAGCACAAAAGAAATTCCCATGCTAACCAAAAACATTGTTGTTCCGCGCCCTAACCACAAAATAATTTCTCCTAAAACAGTATTGGTTTGTGTGGCAATTGTGCCGTAAATTAACATGGTGTGCACCATCATCATTAGGATTACACTTGAACCTCTGGCAAAATCAATTGCCAAAACTCTCTTTTTTTTCTGAATTGTTTCCATAATTATGCGATTGTTTCAAATACCGAATTCTCTATAACTTCTGACGCCGGAACTCCAAATTCCTGAAAAGCAATTTTGGTTTCAACCGCATAATGTTCAACTCCGGTAATTTCTTTGATTATGTATGAATTTCGATAACAAGCCATTCCTAAATCGGGTGTTACAAAGCCGTGCGTGTGTAATTCTGCATTTTGAACAAAAACTTCATTGCCATTATTGTCAATACTGTAATTTCTGTTGGCAGCAAAACGTCCTTTCTCATCCCATTGAATTCTGTTTGCAATTCCTTCAAGAAACTGAGGCAATTTATACCCGTAACCTGTTGCCAAAACCAGTGCATCGGTTTTATGACGGTATCTTTTATCTTGTTCAACCTGATGTAATTCTAATTCAAAAGACTTATTATTTTCATCAAAAGAAGCTTTTGTACAAGCGGCATTTGTTCTTAGGTTTACATCAATTTCTGTAATTACTTTTTTGTTGTAAATCGTGTCGAAAATCGTTGCAATCAAGTCTTTATTGATTCCTTTGTACAATAATTTTTGATTTTTTAGCAAATGATCTCTTTTGTCTGACGGAAGATTGTAGAAATAATCGACATATTCCGGAGAGGTCATTTCGAGCGTTAACTTGCTGTAATCCATCGGAAAAAAACGTGACGATCTTGTAATCCAGTTTAACTGATATCCGTAAACGTCAATTTCCTGTAAAAGATCATTAAAAACTTCCGCAGCACTTTGTCCGCTTCCTAAAACCGTGATTGATTTTTGTTTTTGAAGTTCTGCTTTATTCTGAATATAAGCTGAGGAATGAATTGCTTTTCCTTTTAAATTCTGGCAGGATTTCGGAATATGCGGTGCAGTTCCTGTTCCTAAAACAATCTTTTTTGTCTTGTAGATTGTTGCAACATTCGTTTTTACAGCAACTGTTTTTACAATATAAAGTTCCTGATTTTCATCGTATTCGATTGCGGTAACTTCGGTATTAAAAAATACATTTGGCAGTTTTTTAATCGCCCATTGACAATATTGATTGTATTCGTTTCTTAATAATAAAAAGTTTTCACGAATGTAAAACGAATACATTTTACCTTGCTGTTTGATGTAATTTAAGAAACTAAACGGACTTGTTGGATCTGCTAAAGTCACTAAATCTGCCATAAACGGAATTTGCAAGGTCGTATCCTGCAGCAACATGCCCGGATGCCAGTTGAAGGATTCGTTTTTATCAAAAAACAAACCATCAAGGTTTTCAATTGGCGCAGTTAAACACGCCAGACTCAGGTTAAAAGGCCCTACTCCAACGGCAATGAAATCGTATGTTTTATTTGTCATGATCGTTTTAATTTTTTAATGAATATTCATTTCCGTGATGTACAATTAAATCGATCACTTCTTCAATATCCTGAGGCGTTGTTAACGGATTTAAAAGGGTAAATTTCAGGAATACTTCATTGTAAACTTTTGTGCTTGTGATAATGGCTTTTCCTTCGTTAAAAATCGCTTTACGGATGTAACTATTTACAGCACAATATGATGAGTCAGTTCCGTTAAATGGTGTGTAACGAAATACAACGGCACTTATTTCTGGTTTATGAATGATTTCAAAATCGTCTCTGTGTCGAAGCAAATTGGCTGTAAATTGTGCATTTTCGATTGCTTTTTCCATATATGATCCCAAACCTTTTGTTCCGATCATTCTTAGCGTAAACCACAATTTTAAGGCATCAAAACGGCGTGTTGTCTGGATTGATTTTTTTACCATGTTTGGAATTCCTTCGTCTTCCTGTTCTTTCGAATTTAGATAATCGGCGTGGTATTTTATGTAATCGACGAATGATTTATCTCTCATAAAAAAACCGCTTGAACTCACGGGTTGATAAAAAGTTTTATGATAATCTATTGTTGCTGAGTCTGATAATTCAATTCCGTCCAGTTTATATCTGTGAATATCGCTAATCAATAATCCGCCGCCATAAGCTGCATCTACGTGAAACCACAAGTCGTTTTCGTTTGCCACAGCAGCAATTTCTGCCAATGGATCTATAGAACCAAAATCTGTTGTTCCGGCTGTTCCCACAACTGCGATCGGAATGTTTCCTAAATCTTTTTGCTGTTGTATCACTTTTTTCAAAGCGTTGGTATTCATCTTAAAATCAGGATCTACGGCAACGGGAATTACTGCATTTTGTCCTAAACCTAATAAACTCAGGTTTTTCTTTAGGCTAAAATGACTTACTTCTGAACATAAAACCCTGAATTTTGAAGCTTCCGGCGGTAAACCGTCCATTTTTGGGTCAATTCCGTAATGTTTTTTAATATAATGATCTCTTGCCAAAAGCAATCCCATCATGTTGGATTGTGTTCCTCCGCTGGTAAAAATTCCGTCGGCATTTTTTGGATAACCTAATTTTTCAAGCGTCCAGTCTACCAGTTTTAATTCGATAAAAGTAGCTCCGGTACTTTGATCCCAGGTATCCATAGAGGAATTTAAGGATGATATAAAAGCCTCAGCAACAAGTGCCGGCGTAAGAATTGGGCAGTTAAGATGCGCAATGTATTTTGGATTATGAAAATGAATACAATCGTCGAGATAAATGTCTTTCAATTCGTCTAAAACATAATCCAGGCTTTTGCCTTTTATATTTTCTTCGATATCAATGTTGTCAATTTTCTTTTTAATGATTGAAATACTGGTTCCTGTAAATGGGGTATTCCTTTCTTTTAAGTGATTTCCAATTGCTTTAATGGCTTTTTTCATGCTTTTTCTATAAATCCCAATCGATTTATTATTGTTCGAAAAAACATGCTTATCATGCACATTATCAATTGCAATTTCTTGCTGTAATGCTATTACTTTTTGTGCTTCCATTTGTGGTATTTAATTTAGATTGATTCTAAAGAATAATTTTTAGCAAATGTATATTTGTGAGAAAATTAAATCAATACCACAAAAAAGCGAAAATTGTTTCTATATATGTGGTAGAGAAAATACCTCATATATAGTAGGAAATAAAACATAAATTAGTTTAATGTCATACGAAAATTACATTATTTTTTTCTCTAAAGCATAGAGTATCAGTTCAGAAGTAGTGTGTCTGCCCGTTTTTTTCATGATGTTTTTTCGGTGCGTTCTAAAGGTATGAATGCTTATAAAAAGATCTGATGCAATATTTTTACCATTGTTTCCCTGAGCAATCTGTTTCAGGATTTCGAATTCCCTAATAGTCAGTTTTTGATCGCTGTCTTCAGATGGTAAAACTAAAACATCCATAAGTGCATTTAAGGTTTTGGGACATAAATAGCGTTCACCGTTCTGAATTTTATAAAGGGCATCGAAAATGGTTTGTTCTTCGCAATCTTTTGATATAAAGCCATTTATATTATCTTTTAAAAAACTGTCGAGGGTTTGTTTGTTTTTAAAATAAGAAAGAATAATGATCTTGCAGGACGGATAATTTATTTTTATGAGTTTTAAATCATCATCATAAAATAAAAAAATGTTATTGGGGTCAATAATCAGGCAATCTATATTATTCTTATCCAAACACTTAAATAATTCTTCTCTTGAATTTACGACTTTTAAATTGGGTGTTTTTACCCGTTTTTTAAGCGTATGCCTCAATCCAATTATGTGTAGGTTTTCGGAATCGGCTATAAGGAAATTTTTCATTTATTATTTAGATTAATTCTAAACAAAATTAATAATAAAATTGAATTGGAGAATAACTTATAGTGAAAAAATAGTTATTTTCTTATAATAGCAGGTATAGCAAGAAAAGTCAGAGTGACAATAAGATCTAAACAGATTTTTTAATAAAATTCAAAATATCCTATTATTAAATTATTATAACAAGAAACTTAAAAAATAAACATTAATTTTGTTAGTTAAATCTTACAAATGAATTATCCCAAATACGACTTTACCTCCAGTACTGAAAATATTACATTTGAATTTATCAGTAAAGGAACTAATGGTAATATTGGAAAAGCCATTACCTATCAATGCATAAATGAAGAAATTAAAATATATAATCTTTGCTTTGGTGATAACAAAGGAATAAATAAGGAAACGGGAGAGTTAAATATTGATGATATAGCTGTAAGTAATAATGGTGATTTAGAAAAGATTCTGGCTACAATTGCCAGTTCTGCCTATATTTTTTCTGAAACTTATCCAGATCGTCTTATTTTTTTTAAAGGTAGTACTCCTGCAAGAACAAGATTATACAGAAGAGCGATTTGTAAGGAATTTGACTATATTTCAAAAACATTCGCTATATTTGGTGCAATAAATATCAATGGTAAAATTATCAATGTACCTTTTAATGCATCGGATGATTTTTATGGATTTTATATAAAAGCTAAATGCAATGAAGAAAACTAAGAAGCTTACAGATACTAAAACAGGTGCAAAATACAGTATAGACAAAAAATTAGATAGTGTCAAAACTGTAAAAACAACTTCAAATAAATTAGAAGAATTGAAAACAATGAATTTTCAATTTACGATATAAAAAAACGCCTCAATTGAGGCGTTTTTCATTTATGCATAAAACTTACGCTTTCGCTTTTCTTTTTACTGTACAGCCAATTTCTTTTGTTTCGGTTATTGCCGGTTTTTGATTGTTTATTAATGATGTAATTACATCGTCAACATATTTTGTTCTCAGGTCTTTTGTTCCTTCCGGATCGTTATCGATAGCGCCTGTATATTCTACAACAGTTCCTTTTGCTGTTTTTGAAACTATAAAAAGATGTGGCGTGTGTTTTGCTCCATATTGATCTGTAACGATTTGTCCTTTGTCAAATAAATATGGGAATGCGTATTTTTTCTCTTTCGCCAAATCCTGCATTTTGTCAAAAGTATCTGCTTTTGAAGCTTCAGGATCATTTGGATTAATAGCAATTACGGGATATCCTTGTGGTTTGAATTTATTATCCAAATCGATAATTCTTTGTTCATAAGCTTTTGCATACGGGCATGTATTGCAGGTAAATACCACAATAAAACCTTTTGCTTTTGGGTAACTTTCAAAAGAAATTTCTTTATTGTCTACATTTTTCAGTTTAAAATCCGGTGCAGTTTGTCCGGCTTTTAGTGTTGGAGCTTGTGCCTGAGAAAGAAAGGCACTAAAAATTAATGCAAGTGTGATAAACTTTTTCATGATTATAGTTTTTTATATTCGGTTAATAATTGTTCGTAGGTAAGTTCGCTTTCTATAAATTTTCTTTTATCGTTTTTGATGAATAATGTGGCGGGAATACTTCCTGACCACGACGGATCAATACGATCGATATATTCCTGCGGATTGCTTTCGTTTAACATAAATACCTGATTTCTAAGACCTTTTCTTTTCACAAACGGCACAACGGCAGATGTTAGTTTCGATTTAAAATCAACGCTTACTAATAATACGGCTAGTTTTTCTGATTTATATTCTGAGCCTAGTTTTTCAAAATGCGGTAATTCCTTAATACATGGCGCACACCAGGTTGCCCAAAAATTAACAACGTATGTACTGTCTTTTCCGTTTTTGATTCTTTCCTGAAGCTGATCGATATTAAGCAATTTTACTTGCTGGCTGTAAGATTTTAAGGAGAAAGCCAGAAACAGAAAAACAATAATTTTAAAGACTTTAATTTTTTTCATACAAATGGATTTGGATCTTATTTGTTAAATGTCGATTACAAATATAAAACGAATCCATTTTTAAAAAATGTTAATTCTTGTTAATAGTTTATTTTTTAGAACAAATTCTAATCAGGTTTAAGAATGTCTATTTCAAAGTTTAATTTGTCCGTTTCGACAAAAAATCATTCGCAAATCTTTCTGTTGTAACGCACTTTTGTCCTGTTTAACAACTTAAAATATAAAAATTATGAATTCAAAAACAACAAAAATTATTTATTGGACTGGCGTAGTATTAACTTCTTTATGGTTTGGCGCAAGCGGATTTTTCGAACTTACAACCAATAAAATTGTCTGGGAAATAACGCAGCAACTTGGTTATCCGGCACATTTTATTTACATTCTTGGTGTTGTAAAACTTGCTGGCGTTCTCACTTTATTGATTCCGAATAAACTGCTTCGATTGAAAGAATGGGTATTTACGGGAATTTACTTTGACATCATTTTTGCTTTCTTTTCAAAATTAGCTGTATTAAATTTTGCTGCTGCAACTGATGCTATTATTGCTTTTGTAATGGTAAGTGTTACTTATTTTATGTTTAGAAAATTATATCCTGCAACGTATGTTGTGGCATAAATTTACTTGCTGTTTGTAGTTTTAACACATAGAAACATAGATTTTGTGCGCTTAAAAAAGGCGTTTCACTTATTAAAACACATAGCTCTGTTAATTTTTTTTCACGCAGATTTTTGCAGATTTAAGCAAATTAAATATTAATTATCTGCGCAAATCAGCTTAAATCTTTTTAAAATCTGCGTGAGATAAAAAAATCTAAGAATTGGTCTTAGGCAATTTGTTAATCTTAAAATAAAAAATCATGAAAAAAATTCTCTTAATCATTTTTGCAATTGTTATTTCTGCCTTATTGTTCCTGAGTTGTTTTATGTTTCCGGAAAATGAAATTGCAGTTAAAAATGCCATTGAAAAATTGAAATAGAAAACTGAAACTCTTATCTGTTTTCTAACCAACTTAAAAAAGCTGTTGCTTTTTCTTTTCCTACCAATAATTTTTCTTCGGTAGGAATTGTTAATTTAATAATGAGCTTACGCGAAAAATAATGTTCTGCTTCTCTTATTGCCGAAAAATTAATCAAATATTGTCTGTTGATTCTAAAAAACTGAGTTGCCGACAATAGTTTATGAACTTCGTCTAATGATTGTGTAATTTGATATTCTGTTTTATCAAAAGTCAATATAGTTGGGGTTTCATTTTTGATATAAAACAACGCAATATTCTCTGTTAGAACGGTTTGGTATTTGTTGTTTTTAAAAACCAAAAAACTGCTTTTCCCTTTATTTTCTCCGGTTCTGGTTAATAAATAATCAAAATCGGGCATTGCATTTTTATTTCTTTGGAAAAAATTCTTCAATTCTCCCGCCTTTTTAATCGCCTGCGCAATGCTTTCTCTTGAAAATGGTTTCAGTACATAATCAATTCCGTTTGATTTAAAGGCTTCAATCGCATAATCATCAAAAGCGGTACAAAATATTACGGGTGATAAAACGGTAACACTTTTAAAAATCTCAAAACACAAACCGTCGGCAAGCTGAATATCCATAAAAATAAGATCGGGCTGATCGTTTTCTGAAAGATAACTCACCGCTCCGTCAATACTTTGTATGTACGATAAAATTTGGGCATCCGGTCTGATACTCAATATAAGCTGACCAAGCGCTTTGGCTGTTTTTACTTCATCTTCAATTATTACGATAGTCATAAATCATGGGGATTTTTACTTTAAAAATAGTTTCGGTTTTGTCAATTTCAATTTCTTTGTGAATTAAATGACTAAAACGCTGATTGATATTATCCAGACCAACTCCGGTTGATAATGCGCCTCTTTTTAGCTGAATTGGATTTTCGACTACAAGGAAATCATCTTCAGTATATAATTTAATCTGCAAAGGTTTATCTAATGAAACGACATTGTGTTTGATGCAGTTTTCTATTAATAATTGTAATGTAAAAGGCGGAATTGCTGAGTTGTATTGCTTTTCATCGATTTGGTTTAACATTACAAATCCGTCTTCAAAACGAGCTTTTAGCAGATAAACATACGAATCTAAAATTTGAAGTTCTTCGCGAAGTGAAATTAAGTCTAATTTTCTGCTTTCGAGTGTAAAACGATAAAAATCAGAAAGTTTCAGTATGAAATCAGAACTTTGCGGATCCTGAATATCAACCATTGATTTTAATGTATTGAGGCTGTTGAATAAAAAATGTGGATTTACCTGTTGTTTCAAAAGTTCGTATTGTGCGCCCAGATTTACGGCTTGTGTTCGCTCTAACTCTACTGCAATTTGTTGTGTCTGATAATTTTGAAACAGCAAATGCAGAAACATATAAACGATTAAATTGATTAAAACACCTCGTAATTCAAACATAATAGGTGCGTCCATTTTTGATACCTGAAAAAGTTCCTGATGCGCGATTACCAATATAACCATTACCAGGATTCCCATGATAACACTCAAAAGTAATTTCCAGTTAAATAAACTTTTATTGGTGCGCTGCGCCGTAAATTTTGGCAGGCTGTAAATGTTGTAATACCAAATAAATATCGAAAACATCAGGGTAATCGATGAGTTTATAATGATGTCTGACGGAGTTGAAAAAGCGTCGAATAATTTAGGTATCGAAGCAAGAATTGCCAATGCTACCGAGCTTCCCCATATAACACGCAGCGATACCTGAAAGCGTTTTGCTTTTTCCATTTTTTATTGTTTTTTATCTTGCTTTGCCAAAGATAGAATATTTTAAAAGTATTTTAGTTTCACGCAGATTTGAGCAGATTTAATTTTAATTATCTGTCTAGATCTGCTTAAATCTTTTTTGAATCTGCGTGAAAAAACTTTGCGCTTTTGCGGCTTTGCGAGATTAAAAAATTAAAAAATTGTTTCCCGCAGATTTGGCAGATTTAGCAGATTTTAATTTAATTATCTGTGTAAATCTGCGTGAATCTTTTTGAATCTGCGTGAAAAAACTTTGCGCTTTTGCGGCTTTGCGAGATTAAAAAATTAAAAAATTGTTTCCCGCAGATTTGGCAGATTTAGCAGATTTTAATTTAATTATCTGTGTAAATCTGCGTGAATCTTTTTAAATCTGCGTGAAAAAACTTTGTGCCTTTGTCCCTTTTCCCCTTTGCGCCTTTGCACCTAAAACCTATATTGATGATGATTGAAATACTGCTTTATTCGCTCCTAAAATAGCTCCGGTTTTAAAATCCTGAACAAAACCAATTACTTCAAAATCTTTAGAATTGAAATTTTTAGGCAAATGATACACCGTAAATCCTTTCTTTTTTTTCGATAATGATATTAAATGAAGCTGACGTACAATTTGGTGATGCAATAAAACGCGATGTGCATTTTCGCCTCTTTTTACATTGCTTTTGGCTGATTTTTGAACTATCGCAATCCATAATTGACCATTTTTTGCGATTCCGTCGACATTATAATTTATTTCTACATTGTTATTTACCAGATTTGCCTGTAAAGATAAATCGACAGCTGCCGGTTTTGAAAGTGTTGCTTTAACTGCATTTCTAACTGTAGCTTCCTGAGAGCCAATATAATCTGCTTTTCCGTTTATGATTAATTGTGGTGTATAAATAGGTTCTTTTCCCAAAAATTCAGCATAATCATATTGTCGTTTGGTATATTCGGGATTGCTAAAAATATCTTTCCAGCCTTGTTTGTCCCAATAATCAACATGATACGATAAAACGTATACATTTTTGCCTTCATATTCATTCTGAATTTTTCCCATCAATTCATCTGCGGGCGGACAACTGGAACATCCTTCGGAAGTATATAATTCTAAAAGGGCAAAACTTTTTCTGTCTGTATTATTTTGTGCGAAAGCAGTTATTCCAATAAAAAGAAATAATGTTTTCAAAACAGGTATTAATTTTATTTTTTTCATGATTTTTATATTAATCTGCAAGGGGTTATTTTAGATTTTAGATTATAGATTTTAGACTTTAGATTTTAGACTTTAGATTTTAGATTTTAGATTATTTAAAATTGTAATTGATATTGTAATTGTAATTGATATTGTAATTGATATTGATATTGTAATTGATTTTTGACATTTGCAATTTATTTAGTCACATCGATAATTGCCTGTGCAAATGATTTTGGATCTTCTTGCGGTACATTATGTCCGATTCCTTTTAGAATTCTGTGTTCGTATTTTCCTGTAAATTTGCTGGCGTAGGCTTTTCCATCTGCGAAAGCGCCGTCAAAATCACTTCCAATTGTTATTGTCGGAACTTTAATTGCTGGTCTTTCTGCCAAACGTTTTTCTAAAGAATCATATTTAGATTCTCCTGCTTCAAGTGATTGACGCCATCTGTAGTTGTGAATTACAATTGCCACATGATCCGGATTATTGAACGATTGTGCTGTTTGATCGTAAGTTGCTTTATCGAAATTCCAGATTGGAGAGGCTATTTTCCAGATTAGTTTATTGAATTCGTACGTGTTTTGGCTGTAGCCGATTTTCCCTCTTTCAGTAGCAAAATAATATTGATACCACCAGCCTAATTCTGCTTGCGGAGATAATGGTTTTAGGTTGGCTTCAAGATTTACTACTAAATAACCGCTTACAGAAACCAATCCGTTTAAGCGTTCCGGCCAAAGTGCTGCCATAACAACTGCGGTTCTTGCGCCCCAGTCGAATCCGCCAATAGTTGCTTTTTTAATTTTTAAGGAGTCCATTAAAGCAATAATATCGCTTGCTAATGCGGCTTGCTGACCGTTTCTGAAAGTTGCGTCAGAAAGAAAACGAGTTGTGCCAAAACCTCTTAAATAAGGTGTGATTACCCGATATCCTTTTGCGACCAAAATGGGCACCACTTCATTATAACTGTGAATATCATAAGGCCAGCCGTGCAGCAGGATTATTGCGTTTCCGTTTGCAGGTCCGGCTTCGGTATAACCCACATTTAAAAGTCCTGCATTAATTTGTTTTAATGTTCCAAGTGAACTTTCTGATTGTGCAGACATTTGTGTTATTGTAAAGAAAAATACCGCTATTAAAACTACTTTTGAAAGCAGTAATGACGAAATATTTTTTTTGCGTTGAATATTTATTTTCATAATATATTATATTTAATGTTGTGATTATTAGTGAATTTCTTCGTCAAAAGTATCGCGATTACAGCCCTTGTACAAGGAATAAAAAGTTGAAACGGACGAATTAAAAGCTGAAACGGACAGGCTAAAACCTGAAATTATTTCTTCATAACCAGAATTGGTTTTCCTTTTTCGACAATATAAGTTGCCAGTTCTGACGCTTTTTTATCTGTATTGTTTTTTGCCGAGTGAATTTTTCCGGCAGGAACAAAAAGTACTTCTCCTGCTTTTAAGATTACCGGAGCTTCTCCTTCTATTTCATATTCTAAAGAACCTTCGAGAACATAAATGATTTCTTCACCCGGATGAGAATGTTTTCCAAAAGCGGTGTGAGCATCAAAATCGATACGTGCCTGAACAGTTTCTATTCCTGAAATACTAAGATTGTGTCTTTGTAAATCGGTACGTTTTATTCCGTTTTGTTGTGCCTGTGTATTTGTTGGAATTAGTAATGCAATCAAACCTAAAATTGCAATTGCATAAATGCCGAAGTTTTTACTTGCTTTCATTTTTTATGTTTTAAATTATTGTTTATCAGTTAATTTCTTCGTCAAAAGTATTACGATAACAAGCGATTTAAAATCAGTAAATAGGTTAAGCAGGCAAAGCAGATGTTGAAATGGACATTTTGGAGGGTTGACGATAAACCCGACAGGTTTTAAAAACCTGTCGGGTTTGATATTGCGGGTAAACTTTGTAGATTCAGCGAGTGAGGTTGCTTCGTTCCTCGCAATGACAAATATTGGGGTTTGATGTGAATTTTGAAATTAAGCTTTCAAATCATTGAAATATGCAGAAGTTTCTTCAATTAAAGAATGCATTAATTCCTTGGCTTTTGTGTGTTTCAAAATGGGCGAAATTTGTCCGCCCCAAAATAAGATCATATCCCATTTTTGCTGATCGAGTGCTGCTTTTCGCAATGGTGAAATTAATGTAGTCTGTAGCGGAAATGGCAGAATATTTTCTTCTTTTCCAATCATTTCTCTGGCGATTCGACTGGTTATTCCGCGTCCCAGTCTGCCTGTGTAGGCGCGTGATAATGATGTATATTTTGATGCATCAGAAAATAACATTTCTCTGTGAATTGGTAATGCGTTCGATTCATCGGTGGCAAGAAATGCGGTTCCTATTTGGGCTGCATCGGCGCCTAATGCCAAAGCTGCCGCAACGCCTTTTCCGTTTGCGATTCCGCCTGCGGCTATAATAGGTGTTTTTACTTTTTCTTTAATCAATTGCATTAAAACAAAACTTCCCGTTAAGGATGATTCGGCTGGAGCCAAAAAAGAAGGTCGATGTCCGCCGGCTTCAAAACCTGACGCAATTATCATATCTACTCCGGCATTTTCCAGAAAAATGGCTTCGTCTAAAGTGGTTGCGGCACCAACGGTTACAATTCCTTTTTTGCGGAATTCTTCTAAAACATCTGCCGAAGGCACGCCAAACATAAAACTGAATACTTTTGGGCGAATGTCTAAAATAACGTCTAATTGATTCTCGAATCTGGATTGAAACGGCGCGGGTTTTTCCGGTAACGGAACTCCAACTTCATCAAAATAGGGTTTATATTGTTCTATCGTTTTACGAAATTTTTCATCTGTTAAACCAGTTGGCGGAATATCGTGATCAGAAACCCACAGATTGATATTATACGGTTTATTGGTTGCTGCTTTTATTTGTTTATCAACATCAAAAATTTCCTGCGGACTCATGGTATAAGCGCCGTATCCGCCAAGTCCGCCGGCGTTTGATACTGTTGCGGTCAATTCAACCGAAGATAAATTACCGCCAAACGGTCCCTGCATTATTGGATAATCAATACCTAATAATTTTGTAGCTTTTGTATTGTACCACATTTTTCTCCATTTAAAGTTATTCACTTACATCTGTCAACATTTTATTGACAATCAGCCATTTTCCGTTAATCTTATGGAAAGATAAAAAATCCCGATAATTAAAATCGTACATTTTAACATTAATTTCGGCTACAGCTATTGAATTTACAACACGTATATCCAAAATTTCTCCTTTAAAAGGTTTGCCTGAATCTTTGGGACTTTGTCTGTTTTTTACGCCGTCAAGATATAAATCTGCGGTTTTAAAATAAGGCTGTCCTTTTACATCTCCGTACACTAATGTGCCGGGATAAAAAATGCTTCCCAAAACCGTTTCGTCTCCTTCATAAATGCCTTTGAAATAATTGTTTTCTATGGCATTTTTAATTGCTTCAACTTCTTTCTGATTTTCCATTTTAGTCTTAATTTGTGCTTTTATGCCCTGAAAATTCCAGAGCATAAAAGCAATTAATAAAAAAGTTCTCATTTTAGTTTAAATTGTGTCCGGCACCTTTTCCGCCATCAACATTAATGATTGATCCGGTAATAAAAGTACTTTTTGCAATGGTATAAACCATTTCGGCAACATCATCGATTTCACCTACCCTGTTTACCAAATGCAAACCTGCATTCTGATCGGCTTTATCACCGTGCATTGGTGTGCGAATTACTCCGGGCGCAACGGTATTTACACGAATATTTTGCTTTCCAAATTCTGCCGCTAACTGAATCGTAAGTGCATGAATTGCGCCTTTGCTTGCTACGGGAGCACTTGCCGGCCATCCGCCTAATCCGTGATTTACAAGCGGAGTTCCAATGTTAATTACAACTCCGTCTTGTTGTTTTAGCATTTGCGGAATTACGGATTGTGTTGTAAAATAAGTTCCTTTTAAGTTCGTAGTCAGGAATTTATCAAGATACGCTTCATCAACTTCCAAAAAAGGTTTGCTGTCAAAAATTCCGGCATTATTTACCAGTACATCTACAGAACCAAATTTTTCGATGGCAATTTTCACCAATTGTTCTCCGGTTTGTTTTTTGCTTACATCTCCGGCAAACATTGCCAGATTATCGCCTGCGCCAAACTCGTTATAAGTGCTTTCTAATGAACTTGGTGTTACTGAATTGATGACCACATTATCGCCTCTGTCCAAAAAGTATTTGGCGATTCCTTTTCCAATACCGGAAGCTGCTCCGGTAACGATTATAGTTTGTTTTTTCATGATATTTATTTTTTATCGGCTGTTATGCCTTTTTCTCTTAATACTGATACTTGTTCGCCTGCGTAACCCCAATCGTCTAATTCGATTTCCTGAATGACCACATGTGTTAAATGCGGATCTTTATTCAAAACATCGGTAATTAAATTGGTTATGCCACTTATTAATTCCTGTTTTTGCTCGCGTGTTACTCCTTCGCGGGTCAATTCGATTTTTACGTAAGGCATGGTTTAGTTTTTAGATTGTTGCTTCGGCAGTAATATTAAAATCTAAGTCAAAGTCGTTGTAAATCAACGTATCACCTAAATCTACAAAGAAGTTTCCTGAGCGAAATTTGATATCGTATTTTGTACGGTCAATTACAAGTTTACCTTTAAGTGTCAGGTTTTTGTTATGATTTTCAGACGATGCCTCAAAACCAACAAGATGTGTAATACCTTTTATGGTAAGATTTCCTTCAAGATAAGACGTGTTTTCTGCAATTTCTTTTACTGAAAGAATATCAAAAGATGCAGTAGGAAATTTTTCGCTTGAGAAAAAATCATCCGAAGCAAGATGTCCGGCAAATTGTGCATTTGTTGCAGGATCTGTAACGTCCAGAATTTTTATTGCTGTCGTGTTAATGACAATATTGCCACCTTTTATTTTTCCATCATTAAAGATGAAATTACCTTCATTGATACCAATTGTACCATTATGTGCGCCGGTTACTTTTCTTCCGGTCCAATCGATTTGGCTGTTTGCGCTTACGATTTTAAAATTTGTTGTTTCCATTTTTATTGTATTTAAAAGTACAATACAAAGGAACGGCGACTATAGAAATTGGTTACGTGATGTAGATCACATTCGGATTTTTGGGTGAATTTGTGGTTTTAGTTTCACGCAATAACTGTTTTATTTCACGCAGATTTTATTCTCATTTTTGTCATCCTGACGAAGGAAGGATCCCCGCAAGAAGCTACACAAAGTTAATTTTGCATGTCGAGTTACTCGCGAAGATCCTTCCTTCGTCAGGATGACAAACTACACGAAAACTAGAAAAATCCTTTAATCTTTTTAATCTGTGGCTAAAAAAATCAAGAATTATAAAGCCTGCTCAGGGTTTCTCTTGAAACGCCCAGATAAGCGGCAATTAAATGTTTGGGAACAAGATTGTAAAGTTGTGGATATAACGCCAAAAGTTCTTCGTAGCGTTTTTTGGTATTATTATTCATGAAAGATAAAAGTCGTTTTTGAGAAGCGACATATCCTTTATTGGTTCGCCAACGGAAAAAGTGTTCTATTTGATGAAATTCGGCACACAGTTTTTCGCGATCAGTACTGGAAAGACAAAGCACTTCAACATCACTTATGCAGTCAATATTTATGGTTGCTTTTGTCTGGCTGTATAAAGCATCATAATCTGATGTCCACCAGGTAGGCATCGAAAATTGCAGTATATACATTTTAATTTCATCGTTGATAAAAAAAGCCTTCAAACAACCCGAAATCACAAAATACTCGCAATCCACTTTATCGCCTGCACTTATAATAGTTTGCCCTTTTTTAAAAGACTGCGATTTAAAATGCGAAAAGAAATAGTCGAATTGTTCATCGGTTAATGAAGCGTTTTTGGAGATATGCTGTTTTAGGAGTTCTTTGGAGTTCATGAAAAAAAAGGTTCAGAGGTTCAGAGCAACAAAGGTACAAAGGTTTTTTTGAGAAAGGTGCAAAGCTGCAAAGGTTCATAGGAACAAAGACAGTAGGCAAAAACTTAGAACCTTATTAACTTTAAAAAAAACTTTGCAGCTTTGAGCCTTTGCTACTTTGAACCTCTGTCCCTTTGAACCTTAATTAAGAACCATTCCCCCATCCATAATAAAATTGGCTCCGGTGATGAATTTTGAGGCGTCGCTGCTTAGATGCGAAACCATTTTGGCAACGTCTTCTGAAGTTCCCATTTGTTTTAGGGGAATTTTGTCTACCACAGCTTCCATAATTGTTTTAAGGGTTTCAGCGTCCAGACCTGCTTTTTTCATTACTTCGGTTTCTGTTGGTCCGGGACTAATCGAATTTACTCTGATTCTTCTTGGCGCTAATTCTAAAGATGCAATTTTCATAACAGAATTAAGTGCCGCTTTACCAGACGAATAAACAGATGATCCTGCGTAACTCATACTTGCCGTATTTGAAGATAGAAATACAACTGACGCGCCGTCTTTTAAAATTGGAATAAATTTGCTTAAAGTAAAATACGCGCCTCTAAAATTGATATTCATAATACTGTCAAATAAAGCTTCGGTAGTTTGTTCGATAGTTCCTAATCCAGTGATTCCGGCATTGATAAACAAAATATCAACCTGGCCAAAATCTTGTTTCACTTTTGCAACCAGATTTTCTGTATCGGCAACATTTGACTGATCTGAAACGATAGCAGTAACGCCTAATTGTGAAGCGGCGGTTTCGATGGCTTCTTTTCTTCTTCCGGTAATAATAACCGTTGCGCCCTGCTCTTTTAATTGTTTTGCTGTTGCGTAACCAATACCGCTGTTTCCGCCTGTGATTACGGCAACTTTATTTTTTAAATTGTCCATTTTTATATGTTTTAAATTAACGGGACAAAGTTAAATTCAAATGTATATTGCTTTTTTGGAGGTATCATTGAGTATACTGAAATTGTTTTTTTTAAGGTGCAAAGGGACAGAGGTTCATAGGGACAGAGGTTTGAAGGTTTAATTAATTAGTTACGAAACTATGTGAATGATATAAATTTAAATACAACAAGACTTAAAAAAATATATCTTTACTTATATCACTTATGTGTTTTTAAAAGAAATAAAATGTTTTTTATACCTTAGTAAAAAATAATATTTCATGGCTAGAAATCAGAAAGAAGAGTTTCAGGCGCTTCAGGATACTATATATGTTTTGGGTGGAAAATGGAAATTGCCTATCATTAATTCGATCTGCAATGGCAATACCCGATTTACAGAAATTATGCAAAGTATTCCGGGCATAACTTCACGAATGCTTTCGAAAGAACTGAAAGATATGGAGTTGAATAATCTTGTAAAAAGAACGGAAGACCGTGATGCAAAAGTGCCTATACTTTATGAATCGACTGAGTATTGTCAATCTTTTGGACCAATTATAATGGAGATGATTAATTGGGGAATTGCACACCGAAATCATATTAAAAATAGAGAAACAAAAGCTGCTGCTAAAAATTAAATTTCTACTTCAATCCTCTTCAAATTAAAAAAATTGATAAAAAAGGATTATTTATTATACCGATTGGTATATATTTGCACTGTTATTTCATTTCAATTATGAGTAAAGCCGAAAAAACCAAGCAATATATCATCGAAAAAACTGCACCTATTTTTAATAAAAAAGGATACAGCGGAACTTCTATGAGCGATATTACTGAGGCTACGGGACTTACAAAAGGAAGTATTTACGGCAATTTTGAAAATAAAGATGAAGTGGCAATTGCTGTTTTTAAATACAATATCAAAAAACTTCAGGATACTTTTGCCAATGAAATTGATAAGCAAAAAACATTCAAAGACAAATTATTAGTTTATCCGCGTTTGTATTCTCATTATTATGATTTAAGGGTTACAAGCGGTGGATGTCCAATTTTGAATACGGCCACAGAAGCTGACGACACACACCAAATACTGAGAAAAAATGTAGAAAGGGCTATTCTTTGGTGGAAAGAAAAAATAATGTATTTTATCGAACAAGGCATTGCTGCGGGCGAATTTAAAGCCAAATCTATTGACGTTGAACGAACTGCCTTAACTTTTATAGCCATAATTGAAGGCGCGGTTATGATTGCAAAAGTTACCGGAGATTTAAGCATTTTATCTACGATCATGATCTCATTAAATAAAATCATAAACGACTTAGAATAACTCTTTTTTTATTCAAAAATATACCGATCAGTATGAAAATAGTTAAAAGTTAAAAGTTAGATGTTAGATGTTAGATGTTAGATGTTAGATGTTAGATGTTAGATGTTAGATGTTAGATGTTAGATGTTAGATGTCAAAAGCAAAATAAACTCAATTCACATTTTCAATTCACAACTCACAATTCACAACTCACAATTCACAATTCACAACTCACAACTCACAATTTACAATTCATATTTTACAATTCACATTTTACAACTCACAACTCACAATTTACAATTCAAAAATAATGGAACGAAAAACAAGATTACAAGTATTACAAGATCACCTTGACAGGGAATTTACAGCTTCGCCCTCGCCTTTTATGTTGTGGATGAAACCAATTGTTGTGGTTGCAGAACCCGGAACAGTTACTTTTAAATATGTTGTAAGGGAAGAAATGTCGAACCCGATTAAATCATTACACGGTGGTGTTACCGCTGCAATTGCCGACGATTGTATTGGTGCGACTTTATTTTCATTGGATGAAGAACATTTTTATACCACGATAAACCTGAATGTTGATTATTTTGCTCCCGCTCATGTAGGCGATACGATATTTGCCAAAACATTAATTATTAAAAAAGGAAGACAATTTATTAATGCACAATGCGAAATCTGGAACGAAGCCGAAACCAGATTAATTGCCCGCGCCTATTCAAATCTTTATAAAACCAATGTGGTAAAAAAGGTTTTATCATCTGATAAATAAACTTTTGCCTATTGATCTACACATAGAAACATATAGTTTCTCAAGCATAGGTATGTTTATTAATACTAGTGAAACGACTTTTTGCTTTTTATAAAATCTATATTTCTATGTGTTTGGAAATTATACAACATATCAAACAATTTTTTTGAACTAAAATATACCGATTGGTATAAAATATAACATGAGTGAATTAAACCGAAAACTACTGATTTTTACCGTAATCTTAGCCGCCATTATGGAGCTAATTGATATATCGATTGTAAATGTGGCGCTGTATCATATGAGCGGAAATCTTGGCGCAACGCTCGAAGATACTTCCTGGGTTATCACCGCTTATGCAATTGCCAATGTGATTATTATTCCGATTACGAGTTTTTTGAGCGCGACTCTCGGTCGACGTAATTATTATATTGGTTCGATTATCTTGTTTACTTTCTGTTCGTTTATGTGCGGACATGCTTCGAATATCTGGATGCTGGTGTTTTTCAGATTTTTTCAGGGCATTGGCGGCGGCGCTTTATTGTCTATATCTCAAGTTATTGTTTTTGAGCTATTTCCGAAAGACAAACAATCGACAGCAGGCGCTTTGTTTGGTGCAGGAATTTTTATTGGTCCCACAATTGGACCAACACTTGGTGGTTATATTACGGAGAATTACGATTGGCCGTGGATATTTTTAATCAATATTCCAATTGGAATTTTGGTAGCGATCTCATGTTATTTTCTGCTGAAAGAACCGCCCGTTAAACCTGAAAAAGCAAAAGTTGACTGGACAGGAATTGCTTTACTTGCCATAGGTGTTGGCGCTTTGCAAACGGTTCTGGAAAGAGGCGAAGTCGAAGATTGGTTTGAAACCCGATATATTATTATTTTAACTGTGATCGCTGTAACCACATTATTACTATTCATTTATTGGGAATTGCAAGTCGAAAAACCCGTTGTAAATCTCAGGGTTCTTAAAAGTAAAACGCTAAGTATTGCGGCTATTTTAACTTTCGTAACCGGTTTTGGAATGTTTATTTCTATTTATATAAGTCCCGTTGTGGCGCAGCGTTTGTTGAGTTTTTCACCGTATCAAACAGGTTTGTTGTTGCTTCCGGGAGCTTTATTTGCACTTGTAGCCTTAAAACTCTGCGGGACTTTATTACAAAAAGGCGTTTCTCCGGTTATTATTATTGCAGCAGGATTTCTATTGTTTATTTATTTTAACTGGCGAATGTCAGGCATAACCTTAAATACAAGTGCGTTTGAAATTTCGACAGCGCTTATTTTTAGGGCTTTGGGAATGGCTTTGCTTACGGTTCCGCTAACGATGCTCGCCGTTTCGTCTCTGGATGATAAAGATGTTGGTCAGGGAGCGGCTCTAAATAATATGATGCGACAATTGGGAGGTTCTTTTGGCGTATCGATTATCAATACGTACATCGCGCACCGTTTTGCCGCACACCGAAATGTACTAATTGCAAATGTTACGCCAGATAATGTAAAAGCTATGGACAGAATTAATGCATATATAAACTATTTTCAACATAAAGGTTTTGCATATAACGATGCCCGAAGTAAAGCTCTAAAACTCATGGAAGGCGTTGTTACCAAACAATCATCGCTATTAAGTTACAGAGATGCGTTTGTTCTTGTGGGTTTGTTTTTTGCTTTGTCTTTGCCCCTATTATTATTGGTAATGAACAAATCTAAAAAGCCAAAAACAAATATGATACTTTCTGATCATTAGTATTTTTTCTTGCCACAGATTAAAAAGATTATTTATTATACTGCTTTTGTAATCTCGCAAAGTCGCTAAGTCGCAACACAGATTTAAAAAAGATTTAAGCAGATTTATAAATTAAAAATCTGCGTAAATCTGCGTAATCTGCGAGAAAAAAATCCTTTTTATCTGCGAAATCTGTGGCAAAAACTCTCTTCATAAAGAATCTATTTTCCATACAAATCATAAATAAATCATAATAAATTTGCATATATGACCAATCGGTCATATATTTGTACTGTAAAATTAAAACACCTAATAAAAGCTATCATGGCAAAGGGAGAAGAAACCAGACAATTTATCATAGAGAAAGCTGCCCCAATTTTTAACACAAAAGGGATTGCTGCAACAGCTATGAGCGATATTATGGAGGCCACCAAACTCTCTAAAGGAAGCATGTATGTTCATTTTGAAAATAAAGAAGTACTTGCCTGGGCTGCGGTAGATCATAATATGAAAGTATTGGGCGATAGACTTTTGTCTGAAATTAGCAAAGCCAAAACAGCAAAAGAGGAATTATTTACCTATATCAGTTTCTTTAGCAATGCTATAAATCCGCCACTTACCGGAGGTTGTCCGTTATTGAATTTTGGAACTGAAGCTGATGATACTAACCCAATTGTAAAAGAAAAAATAAACAAAGGCTGTAACGCTAATCAACAACTTTTAGCGAGCAGTATTAATAAAGGAATTGCCAACGGCGAATTTAAACCGGACTGGAACGCAGACGATTTTGCAACTGTAATGTTTGCGATGATGGAAGGCGGACATTTAATTTCAAGAATGTCAGGTAATAACGAAAAAATGAAAGTGATCACCAAAACCCTAAAATCTATGATTGAAGAAAAGTGCTTATAACTTTTTTTTTATCAAAAACATGACCGAACGGTCATGTTTAAGTATCAATGACAATGGCAAAAAACAAATATCAATAGCAAAAAACAATTTCAATAGTAACATTCACAATTAACAATTCACAACTTATAATTCACAATTAAAATTTCACCATTAACAATTAAAAATTAGAAATCATGTCAAAAACAATTTTAATTTCAGGAGCTTCAAAAGGATTTGGAAAAGCCTGGACAGAAGCATTTTTAGAAAAAGGATATCAGGTAGCTGCAACAGCCAGAAATATTGATACACTAAGCGATTTAAAAGCAAAATATGGCGATGCCATTTTACCGCTAAAATTAGACGTAAACAATCGTCAGGAATCATTTGCAGTAGTAGAAAAAGTAAAACAGCATTTTGGTAAAATCGATATTCTGATCAACAATGCCGGTTATGCTTTAAACGGTGCTGTAGAAGAAGCAAGCGAAACCGAAGCAAGAGCACAATTTGAAACTAATTTCTTTGGTACGCTTTGGTTAACACAAGCCGTATTGCCAATTATGAGAAACCAAAAAAGCGGTCACATTATTCAGGTTTCTTCTATTTTAGGTATCGCAACTTTACCACTTATTGGAATATATAACGCTTCTAAATTTGCCGTTGAAGGTCTTACTGAAACTTTAGCTCAAGAGGTAAAACAATTCGGAATCAAAGTGTCTTTGGTAGAACCAAACGGCTATTTTACAGACATTTGGGGTAACGGATTCAACAGCGAAAGCATCGAAGCT
This sequence comes from Flavobacterium sp. N1736, assembly GCF_025947065.1. Lineage (NCBI taxonomy): Bacteria > Pseudomonadati > Bacteroidota > Flavobacteriia > Flavobacteriales > Flavobacteriaceae > Flavobacterium > Flavobacterium sp. N1736. The sequence goes on along the minus strand of NZ_CP109994.1, from coordinate 998,797 downwards.
TATGAAGGAATCAAAAAAACGGTTGCAGAAGGACATGATCCTGATACTTTCGGAAAAACAAGTGCTACAGTTCCGGCAATTATTAAATTGGTTGAAGCTGAAAACCCACCTTTACGCCTATTTTTAGGAAAAGTAGCTTTGCCATTTGCAAAACAAACTTACGAACAAAAACTAGCAACCTGGGAAGAATGGGCTGACGTCTCTGTAGCAGCGCACGGATAATTTATATTTCTGATTTTTTTAAGTTGATTGAAAACGAGATTGTTTCTTTTAGGAGAAATGGTCTCGTTTTTTTTGGAGCTGTTCCTGCTGTCCTTCCAAATCTTTTACTTTTTAAAGAAAAAAGTAAAAGGATTTTCCCTCCCATCAGGGCTAAAACAATCGGTTTTATTAGAAACATATCTTTTTTAATCGTTTATGCTTTTCATATTCATCTTAATTAAATAATCAATACTTTAGCAATCTAATTATTACATTTTAACTTTATCTCAATCCTTAATGGCTTTTAATGAAGATGAATGAATTTTATAGACGAACAGCATAATTATGAATACAGGGGAAATACTTATATATCAAAATCAGGAAGGCAATATTAAAATTGATGTGCGACTTGAAGAAGAAACGGTTTGGCTGACTCAGGCACAACTTTGTGATCTTTTTGTAAAATCTAAAGCTACAGTTAGCGAACATATAAAAAATATCTTTGAGGAAGGCGAATTGGATGAAAGTTCAGTTGTTCGGAAATACCGAACAACTGCGTCAGATGGTAAAAACTATGAAACTAATTTTTACAATCTTGATGTCATAATTTCTGTAGGTTACAGAGTAAAATCACTTCAGGGAACAAAATTTCGTATTTGGGCAACCCAACGATTAAAAGAATATATTGTAAAAGGTTTTGTATTGAATGATGATCGTTTTAAATCAGGCAATACGATGAATTACTTTAACGAATTGCAGCAACGCATTCGTGAGATTCGAATATCTGAAAAGTTTTTCTACCAAAAAATAAAAGATATTTATACCACAAGCATCGATTATGATCCAAAAGATGAAAAAACAGTTTCATTTTTCAAAATCGTACAAAACAAACTCCTTTGGGCAATTTCTCAAAACACGGCTGCTGAATTAGTATATCGCAGAGTTGATGCTTCTTTACCATTATTAGGAATGCAATCTTTTGATAAAAAAGAAGCAAAAGCAGTTCAGAAAACAGATGTTAGTATTGCCAAAAATTATCTTAATGAAGATGAAATAAAACTTTTAGGATTATTGGTAGAGCAATATTTAGCATTTGCAGAGACTATGGCGCAACAACAAACCCCTATGTACATGAAAGATTGGGCAGAACGTCTGGATAGTATTTTGCAACTTAACGGAAGAGAATTATTGTCGCATGCGGGTAAAATTAGTCATCAAATGGCTTTGGATAAATCTACTCAAGAATTTGAAAAATTTAAAGAAGGCAGAAAAACAATAGAGATCGAACAAAGCTTAAAGGAAATTGAAGCAGATATTAAAAGATTGAAAAAATAACAGCATCAAAATAATTAAGAGGAAACATTAAGGAGATATTTCCGCTCATCTGTTATATCTAGTTTAAGGTAATTGGTTATCAAATAATAAAAACTCATGTATAAATACGTAGCGTCTTATTTTTATTTATTGCTATCCTTGATGAAAATTAATTGTAATGAAATATGCTTTTCCGTAAGGAAATTAATTTTTAAAAATCAATATTTGTTTTGTTTAAATTGATCAATTATATTTATAGGTATATTGCTGTCATTCTCAGAATTGAAAGATGAAAACAATTAACTATTACATAGTTTTATAGAAATAAAATTTTCCAAAACGTTAAATTTATAATGATTTTACAATTGATAAAGTGCTAATTTATTGGTAAGTTTGACAATCACAAATTAATTCTTTTAATGGCTAAAATAGACAATAGTACTTTTGAGCAAAAACTCTTTAAATCAGCAGATAAACTGCGAAAAAATATTGATGCGGCTGAATACAAACACGTAGTATTAGGCTTAATCTTCTTAAAATATATCTCCGAATCTTTTGGAGAATTGCATGACAAATTAAAAGCTGATGAATATTCAGATCCCGAAGACCGAGATGAATATCTGGCAGCAAATACTTTCTTTGTCCCAAAAGAGGCACGTTGGAGCCACATACACGCCAATGCTAAATTACCAACAATTGGACAAACCATTGACGAAGCAATGCAAGCCATCGAAAGAGAAAACAAAGAACTTAAAAATGTTTTGCCGCAAGTATATGGTCGAGCTAATTTAGACAAAACCTCTTTAGGCGAATTAATTGACTTAATTTCTAACACAGAATTACAAGTAGAAAACGGTAAATCAAAAGACCTTTTTGGTAGAGTGTATGAATACTTTTTAGGTGAATTTGCTAATGCCGAAGGTAAAAAAGGAGGACAATTCTATACACCAAAATCCATTGTAAAATTGATGGTAGAGATGATTGAACCTTATAAAGGTAGAGTTTATGATCCGGCAAGTGGTAGCGGTGGAATGTTTGTAATGAGTGAAAAATTTGTAACCGAACACCAAGGAAATATAAAAGATATTACCGTTTATGGACAAGAGAGCAACCAAACGACTTGGAAACTTTCCAAAATGAACCTTGCTATTCGCAACATCAACTCCAAATTTGTAGCATGGAATACTGAAGGTACTTTTCTCAAAGATGCGCATCCAGACTTAAAAGCCGATTTTATTTTAGCCAATCCACCATTTAACCAAAACGAATGGGGTATTGATATTTTACAAGAAGATGGACGTTGGAAATACGGCATTCCACCAAGCGGAAATGCCAATTATGGTTGGATGCAACATATGTTGTACCATTTAGCACCACGAGGCGTTATGGCTACTGTTTTGAGTAATGGTTCTTTGAGTTCTAATACCAGTGGTGAAGGCGACATACGTAAAAATTTAGTAGAAAACGATTTGATTGAATGTATTGTAGCATTACCGAAACAATTATTTTACAATACAAGTATTCCTGCCTGTATTTGGTTTTTACGTAGAGAAAAAAGCAACCACAATCGTGAAGTATTGTTTATAGACGCGACCGAAATGGGCTATATGAAAGACCGTGTACATCGTGATTTAGCTGATGCAGATATTGATTTAGTTACTAATATTTACCACAACTGGCGTAAAAGAGAAAACTATAACAATATAAAAGGTTTTTGTAAAAGCGCTACAATTGAAGAAATTGAAAAACATAATCATGTATTGACACCAGGACGTTATGTTGGTATTGAAGCTTTTGAAGACGATGGTATTTCTTTTGAAACCAAAATAACTGCACTAACAACTACTTTAAAACAGCAAATGAACAAGGAGGTAGAACTGAATAACGAAATTGCTACACAATTAGCTAAAATTGGTTTAACCCTATGATTGAAGTGAATAACATACCTGAGGGTTGGGAGGAAACTACTTTAAATGATATTACACTAGTGAATCCCAGAGAATCATTATCTAAAGGCGCTATTGCTATTAACGTACCTATGGATTGTATAGATTCTTTTTCAAAAAAGATAAAACGTTATAATTCAAAAAAATTTGGAGGTGGCACAAAATTTAGAAATGGTGATACCCTACTGGCTAGAATAACTCCATGTCTGGAAAATGGGAAAACTGCTTTTGTGGATATTCTTAATGAAAACGAGATTGGATTTGGTTCAACTGAATATTTAGTTTTTAGAGAAATTAAAGACAAAAGCGACAAACATTTCATATATTATCTTTCTATATCTCCAAGATTTAGAGAAATTGCTATTAAAGCTATGAACGGAACTTCAGGACGCCAAAGGGTTCAAACAGACATGTTAGTAAATCATAAATTTAATCTGCCAAAATATTTAGAACAAAAATCTATTGGTTGCATTCTCAGCGCTTTTGACAATAAAATAGAATTACTTCAAGCTCAAAACAAAACCCTTGAAGCAACAGCACAAACTATTTTTACAGAATGGTTTGGGAAAGATTCAATTAATACTGTGTTACCTGATGGATGGAGCGTTGGCAAATTGTCTGATATTGCAGATTTTTTGAATGGTTTAGCTTTGCAAAAATATCCACCAATTGACGGTCAGGAATCATTACCCGTGATAAAAATTAAAGAACTAAAACAAGGTATTACTTCAAATACTGATAGGGCCAATAAAACTTTAGATAAAAAGTATATCATTAAGAATGGTGATGTTTTATTTTCTTGGTCAGGAAGTTTAGAAGTAGTAATTTGGCAACATGATATAGGTGCTTTAAATCAGCATTTATTTAAAGTTACTTCTCAAAAATATCCTAAATGGTTTTATTACCATTGGTTATTGTTTCATTTAAATGAATTTAAAAGTATTGCGGCAACAAAGGCTACTACAATGGGACATATCAATAGAAATCATTTAGATTTAGCGGAAGTTATTATTCCAAACAATGAGACTTTAAAAAAATTAAACAACTTATTTAGCCCTTTGCTAGATAAATTAGAAATTAACAACACCCAAATCCAAACTCTTAATAAAACACGAAATAAATTATTGCCAAGATTAATGAGTGGTGAAATCCGTCTACATGAATTTAAAGTTTAGAATATGAAAGAGAAAGTAATTTTTGACACTAATACAACACATAATACAGAAGCAAATACTTTTCTCGGTAATAGGAAAGAACTCGAGCTTTTTGCACAAGATGCTGATATTTTAGTACCTTATACTGTCTTAGAAGAGATTAAAAGACAAAAAAGAGTTTCTCTAATTAATAAAAAAAATAGTTTTATTTCTAATCCTTTCCATAAACTTGTGGGAATAAAAGAGGAGGACACTAAACTATTTGATATAGACAATTATATTCAGAAGCTAATTGATGAGGAGACTATTCCGTTTGATGTAATTGATTTAAAAAGTAATGCTGTCCTTCCACTAATAAAAGAATTGGCAATATCTAAATTACCTCCTTTTGAAGCCAATGATAATACAGACAAAGGATTTAAAGACGCTCTAATTTATTTTTCTGTTTTAGAATATTTACAAGAAATACCTAACAAATATGTTTTTGTTTGTGCCAAGGATAATCGATTAGGAGAAGCATTTAAAAATAATCCTAATGTATTTGTAGTTAAAGACTACAACGAATTTAAGCAATATAGTATTTCTCAATTTTTTGATAATTATTTTATTGAAAAAGTAAATGAAGAATTAAATATTAAAATTATAAAAGAAAACATAAAAGAGTACTGGTATAATATTAATGATAATAAGGTAGTATTAATTATATTCGAAGAAGAAGAATATGTAATTGAAACAGATTCGGGAGAAATTATAGATTTTAATTATAGAAGTAATTATATTACATTGATTGATGAGTTGGTCATTACTAATGATTCTAATCGAATTGATGAATTAGTAGATTTGCTTTTATCTTATACAATCTTTTTCAATAATGAAGAAATATTGAGAATTTTAAATGCTTCGTGGGAAAATAACCAAATCAAATGGATCATTGAAAAACCGCAAATTAAAGAATTACTTGGTTTATTATTTGAAAGTCGAAAAGAAATTATTGATGATGAGAAATTATTAAGTTTTTTAAAAGGAGTTTTTGAATAGCAGAAGAATAATATAACTAATGACCAACCAACCCAACATTTTCAATTATGCTACGAGCGAACTAACTCAAGACGCATTTATAACCTGGCTATTGCATTGGGCTAATTCTTTATTTAAAAATGAGAATGAGAAATTACACAACTTAGGAACTTCATTTTTACAATCTTTGGTAGCTTTTCAAAATATTACAATTGGAGAGATATCAGAACTGGAAATCAAGCAACAATTTCATAAAATAGATGTATTTGTTACTTTTAAAATGGATTATTGTACTTATGGAATTATCATAGAAGATAAAATACATAGCTCCGATCATTCTAATCAATTAGAGCGCTATTTAACCAAAATATCCGAATTAAAAACTTGCAATGTTATAGTGCCTATTTATTTCAAAACAGGATATCAAGTAAATCTGTCAAGAATAATTGAAAACAATTACCACCATTATACAGTAAAAGATCTTTTGAATGTAATCACATTAGAAAAAGTTAATGTTATAAATAATGATCTTCTATCACAATATCACAGCTATTTGCTAAAAAAAGAAAATCATTTCGATAATGCCGAAATCGAAGCAAACAATTATCTCATAAAACCAATAAAAGATTGGAAATGGTGGTCTTGTGTTCGCTTTTTTCACCAGTACAAGCAACATTTTAATGCTGGTTGGGGTGAGGTTGCTAATAATAGAGAAGCGCTTCTTGCTTTTTGGTTTGGAGGTAAAGAATTAACCTCAATTGACAAAAATATTGGAATTTATATGGATATTGTTTTCAAACATGATAGGCTTCGTGTGAATTACAGAATCTATCTAAAGGAGAATGTAAAAATCAATATTCAAATACGAAATGATATTTATGATGGCTTTGTTCCTTTCTTAAAAAAAAGTGGAGTTGAGTGTCGAAAAGCTAAATATTCGAATGCGAGAGAAACAATGCTTTTAGCTGAAATTACAAATATTGATGGAGATTTACACTATCTTGAATTTGTGAAACAAATTGAGTTTTATCAAAATGTGCTTAACGAATACGCAGATAGCAGAAACGCTATTTTAGTTTAAGAAAAAATAATAATCTTTTCAGGATAAAATATGAATGAAAACACTATAGAACAGTCACTAATAGCACAATTAGTAAATCAAGGATATACTTATTTTTATGGTCCTGATATTGCACCTTATAGTGAAAACCCACAAAGAGAAAATTTTGCTTCGGTTATTTTAGAAAATCATTTTAAAGACTGTTTAAAAAAACTTAATCAAACGCTTCCTGAATCGGCACGAGTAGAAGCTTTTCAAAAAGTGATCAATTTGGGTACAGAAGATATTATGGAAAACAACGAGCGCTTCCATAACCATCTTGTTAATGGTGTTACTGTTGAATATACAAAAGACGAAAATATAATTGGTATTCCGGTTACTCTATTAGATACCGAAAATATTGAAAATAATAGTTTTTGGGTTGTCAATCAATTAGTAGTTAAAGAAAATAATAACGAAAAACGTTTTGATATAGTAATTTATATCAATGGTTTACCGCTGGTCTTTATAGAATTAAAAAATGCCACTAATGAAAAAGCAACATTATTAAAAGCATTTCAACAAATACAAACGTATAAAAATACCGTTCCAAGCATTTTTTACTACAATGCACTTTGTATTATTTCTGATGGTATAGATGCTAAAGCATCAAGTGTCTCTGCTCCTTTTTCGAGATTTTTACCTTGGAAAGCACCAAAACATAATGGTAACGAAGTTAAAACCGAGTTGCAAATTCTAACAGAATATATGTTAGATAAAAAAACAGTAGTAGAATTGATACGTTATTGTACCGTTTTTGAATCGGAAGAAAAGAAAGATCAAAAAACAGGATTAATTTTTCAAACAAAGGTGAAGAAAGTGGCCGCTTATCATCAATATTATGCGGTGCAAAAAGCTGTAGCGCAAACCATACGAGCAATACATAGCACGGATGGTGATAGAAAAGCTGGTGTAGTTTGGCACACACAAGGAAGCGGTAAATCATTAACGATGGTTTTTTATAGCGGACAAATCATTACGCATCCGTTAATGGAAAACCCGACTATTGTAATTTTAACCGACCGTAATGATTTAGACGATCAATTATTTGGAACATTTAGTAACTGCGTTGGTTTGTTACGACAAAAACCAGTACAAGCCGAAAACAGAGAACACATCAAAGAATTATTAAAAGTTTCTGGTGGTGGAGTAATTTTTACTACAATTCAAAAATTTTCACCCGAAAAAGGCAATGTTTACGATACTTTATCAGCAAGAACGAATATAGTTGTCGTTGCGGACGAAGCACATAGAAGTCAATATGGTTTTGCAGGTAAAGAGTTGGAAACTAAAGATGGTATGGAAACGCGATATGGTAATGCAAAATACTTACGTGATGCCTTACCTAATGCTTCTTACATAGGGTATACAGGAACACCAATAGAAAAAGAAGACAAATCAACACCTGCCGTTTTTGGTGATTATATAGATGTTTACGACATCAAACAAGCAGTTGATGATGGTGCAACAGTACCTATTAGCTATGAATCACGTTTAATAAAAATTAAATTAGACGATGCAACTACATCCACAATTGATGAAGAAATCAATGCCATTTCTGATGCTACTGAAGAACAATTAGAAAAAGCAAAAAAGAAAGTAGCTGTTATTGATGCAGTAGTTGGACATCCTGATAGATTGAAAGACATTGCCAAAGACATTGTTAATCACTTTGAAAAACGACAAGAAGTGTTTGAAGGTAAAGCAATGCTAGTTTGTATGACTAGAGCTATTTGCGCTAAACTATATGAAGAAATAATTGCCCTAAAACCCGAATGGCACAATTCAGATATAGACAAAGGAAAAATAAAGGTTATTATGACGAGTGCTTCTGATGATATTGCTTTGTTACAACCACACCATACAACAAAAAAACAGCGCAAAGATTTAGCAGTAAGAATGAAAGATCCTAATGATGAACTAAAATTAGTTATTGTTAGAGATATGTGGCTTACAGGATTTGATGCGCCAAGTTTGAATACCATGTATGTCGATAAAAAAATGCAGGGAGCCAATTTGATGCAAGCCATTGCAAGGGTTAACCGAGTCTATAAAGACAAACCAGGAGGATTAATAGTTGATTATATAGGGATTGGTCAAGATTTGAGAAATGCAATGGCAATATATTTGCAAAGTGGCGGTGAAGGAAAACCAATATTTGATATAAAAGAAGCTATTGCGGGAATGAAAGAGAAATTTGAAGTTATAGAACAAATGTTTAATGGCTATAATTTTAAAGCCTATTTTGTTTCAGAAACTCCTCAAAAATTACAAATATTGTTAGGAGCTCAAAACTTTATATTATCAAGCGAAACTTTGAAAGATCGCTTTTTAAAAGAAGTTACTTTGCTATCAAGATTGTTTGCAATGTCTATTCCTAGTGCAGACGCTGATAGAATTAAAAATGGAGTAGCATTTTTTCAGGCAGTTAAATCAAGAATAAACAAGTTCAATAGTAATGGTGTAAAATCAGACTATGAAGTAGAAACTGCAATTAAACAAATTGTTGATGAAGCATTATCAAGTGATGGTGTAATTGACATTTTTGAAGCAGCAGGAATAAAAGCCCCATCAGTAGGGATTTTATCAGACGAGTTTTTGTTGGAAGTAAAAAATATGCAACAAAAAAACCTTGCATTTGAATTACTTAAAAAATTATTAAGCGAAGAAGTAAAAGTTCGTAAAACAAAAAATCTTATTCAAGGTAAAAAGTTCTCCGAAATGCTGGAATCAGTTGTCAAGCGTTATCATAACAATCAAATAGATTCCGCCCAAGTATTACAGGAACTATCAGAAATTGCAAAAGAAATGCGATTAGAAGATAAAAAATCAAAGGATTTAGGTTTAACACCAGAAGAGTATGCTTTTTATAGTGTTTTGAAAAATAATGATTCTACTTCCTTTTTAGATGATGACAAGATGAAAGATTTAATACATACTATTGTCGATGTTATACGGAAAAATGCAACTGTAGACTGGAGTAAACGTGATGATGTGAGAGCTCAATTACGTTTAACTGTAAAGAAAATATTAATGCGCTATGGTTATCCACCAGCCGTTGCAAAAATGGAAGCTGATAGAGTTATTGCACAAAGTGAGTCTTTAGCAGATGTATTTCCAGAGAATAATTTAAATAATTATTAGATATTTTTAATTAAACATACATAAATAACAATGTCAGTACCCGATTTTCAAACCATAATGTTACCTTTTTTACAAAACTTAAACGACGGCAATAAACAGTCGCTAAATCAAGTTATGGAAAATCTAGCAAGTCACTTCAAATTGACTCCAGATGATCTATCTTTACAAGTTCCAAGCGGAAAAATGGGATTGTTTCGAAATCGTGTTGGTTGGTCAAGAAGCTACTTAAAAAATGCAGGATTGGTTCATTATCCAGAACGTGGCGTATACCAAATAACTCAAGTTGGCCTAGATTTTCTGAAAACAAATCCTGAGAAATTAAGAATGCAGGAATTGCTACAATTTCCAATGTATAATGAATGGCGCTCTACTTTTAACTCGAACACAGGATCACAAGGATTAGAAAATGAATCAAGTAAAATTGAAGAAGAAGAACTAACGCCACAAGAAAGACTTACTACAACAATCGATGCAATTAATCAACAATTAGCATCGGATATATTAGATAATTTAAAAGGAAATACTTTCCAATATTTTGAAAAATTTGTGGTTCAATTGCTCCAATCAATGGGATATGGAGGATTTAGAAAAGATTCAGGAATGGTAACAGGCTCAAGTGGAGATAATGGTATTGATGGTATAATTTTACAGGATGTCCTTGGTTTAGAATCAGTAGGTATTCAGGCAAAAAGGTTTACCACAAATAATGCAGGTTCTGGAGATATCCGAAATTTTATTGGTTCATTAGCTATTAAAGGTTTTAGCAAAGGTGTTTTTCTAACAACTTCTTCATTTTCTCCGGAAGCAATAAAAACTGCATCGGAAAGCAAACAACATAAAATTATTCTTATTGATGGCAAAAAATTAGCCAATCTAGCTATCGAATTTAATGTTGGTGTTCAAGTCGATGAAACTATTCAATTAAAACGAATTGATATGGATTTTTTTGAGGAGATTTAGGATAAAAAAGCTATTTCTTATATTTTATATAATAATTTAGAATCATTTATATTCTAGGATTTTTATTAAAAAAATAGACCTGCCCAAAATCCGGGCAGGTTTATAACAATAAATCAATAGAAACCGTACAACTCATTCTGCACCGCAAATGGATTTACATTAAGCTTCGCTTTCGGAATCCAACCATTGTCATCTTTTATCTCGTGCTAGAACCATTTTAACTCCGCTTGTAATGGCAGAATCATGATTTGCTCCTCTCTATCCAAATTAGAATCTGTTCTTTATACTTCTATCCCATAAAACCCAATCCCATTTTGTTTTAGAGGATTCGTTTGCCACTCTGTCCATTGATTAGTATAAGGATCATACCCACACTTTAAAGGATTTGAATTTATATTATCAGGATTTTCAATATAAGCACGACAATCAGTACAAATATGTCGGAACTCACAATCCTTACAAACATCTATTTGATCTTTGGTGATGTTCCAATATTTTTTAAAGTTGGCTTTATTCAAGACTTCTTTTAATGTTGCATCTTTTATATTACCAAAACTTTCATGCATTGATGGACAATTTTTTATGTTACCATTTTTGTCAATAGAAAGTTTTTTATTTAAACAAGTGTTGTGATATTGAGATTCACTGAAAAGTTTAATGTTCGAATAAAAATATTCTTCATTTATAATTCCGCAATGTTTTTCATCGATTATATTTCTTTTTACTAGCATTACGTAACCCATTTTTTGCCTTAATGGCTGGTAAGTTTTATCATTCGGAGAATTAAAAATGATGATTGAATGTATTCTGGTATTTTCTGCTAATAATATGTTTAATTCTTCCAAATTAAAATCTTGATAATAGGGCAAAATAAAATCGATAGAAACAATTCTGGATTTTTCCTTTTTTAATAATTTTGCAATATTTTTTATATAATCAAGATTTATATTTTTATAAAACCTTAGCTGAATATAGGAACATTTTAATGCTTCAAATTGAGGTATTAAATTATTAAAGTCATGAAAGATTTCATCGTAATCTATAATAATGTTTGTTATTAATGATGGTGAATTCCATTCCGTACTAATTTTTGGAAATAAATCAGGATTTGAATTAAAAAAAACAAGTTTATTGGCAACTAAAAAATCAAAATATTAATCAATAATTTCATCATACTGATGTTTAAAATTTTCTTTTATTTCTTCTATTGTTTTACCATTATATATTTCTAAAATATCATATAAACCATTGGGAATGAAATAAAATTTATTATTCTTTGTGTCACAAATAATGCTTCTGTTAAATCCTTTTACAGGAATACAGTCAGCAAAAAGAATAAAGTTTGATTGTTTCAAAATCAGATTATTTTAGAAATTGGTTTAACAAATGGTTTAGATATATTTTGAGAATTTTGATATGCTTTTATTGTAATCAGATTGCTTGCAGGCATCATTTGAGTTTCTTTGCTAACTTTAGATTTTAGTCCATTAAAAACATTAATTGGTTTTTTATTTTTATTATCCATTTTCTAAAATTTTAGCTAATTTATTTTCCAGATCATAATTGCACGCATTATTTATAAAACTTACTTGTCCGGTTGGATTTATTTCAAGAAAATAATAATCGTCATTGCAATACATTAAATCGGCAGAGCCATAATTTAAATTAAACTTTTTGAAAACTTTTTCTAGTTTTTCTTCAATAACGAATGGTAATTTAAATGGTACTATTCTCAAATCATTCATTTCTATATATTTAGTTCTAATATCTACAGTATTAACAAAATTGTGAATTGCTGATGAATAAAAATAACCATCAATGTAAATTACCCTAATTTCAAAATCGGCTATGATTCTTTCCTGAAAAAATGAAATAGCAAATTCATTTGATGTTTTGTCCAGAATTTCATCAGTGATCTGAAAAGTCAAATTAAAATTATAATGAAAATCATCATCCTGATAATAAAGCGTATCTAATATTCTTTTTGCTATGATACCGTTTTTACTATTAAAAATATCATAGAATGTTTTTAGCTTTTCTTTACTGCCGGTAATTAAAGTATGCGGAATTTTTAATCCCTGCTTTTTTGCTTCCAGCATTATATCAAGCCGATTGGTTTCAAAATCGGTAATTCTTTTCCCTATTTTTTTAATAGATTTTTGCAAAATAAAGGCATCATTAAGAACTTCATAACATTTATCTTCATAACTGCTTCCTGTCGAATTAATACAGCCGCCATTAAACCAAACGCTTTGAATTTTTTCTAATTCTATATTTTCTAAATAGTCTGTGTTGATTGTATAAGAGCTATTTTCATTACTAAAATTCATTTCCACAATAGTAACTTTATCTGACTCTCCTATTCTCACAAAATCAACATCTAAACAATCAATCACATTATTTACAAAATCATCAACATCTTTACTGTATATCAAAATCATAGTCAATTAAAATTTATCATAAAACTCCCAATCATCCGTAAGTTTCATAATAAGATTATAGTTTTCTTCATAGTAATCGTCCGCAGCTTTATGGTTTTTAGGATCATATGCTTCAATAACAAAATTTCCGTAATCCATAATAAAACTGTTAGGATTGCTAAATTTGAAACTTATTTTTTTAAACTCAGCATAATTTGTTCCGCACGATTTTGAATTGTACAAATTGCCTTTATAGATACGAAAGCAGGAACCAAATTCGTTGTTAGTATTATAACTTCTTTTGCTATCGTACTCCAATGCATTGGTGCTTTTGTCTAGTAATTCGTTTAAAACATCCAGATTTTTTGGTTTTAGCTGAACAGCATGCAGTATTAAAACATTAAAATCAGGAAAGGATATTAAAGTGGTGTCATTTGCTACATACGCCCCTATTCTTTCTTCAGATGGATAGCCTTCTTTTTTTAATAGATCAATCAATTTAGCGGTCACTCTTTCTGTAGTTTCATATAATTCTTTAGGCTTTTTTCGGTTTTCCAATCCATAATCAGCTTGGTCTTCGTTTAGTAAATCAGCTAATTCTTTTTCTAAACTGTAGTTAAAACTCTTTTTTGTCAATTTGCAAATTGAGTCATATTTAATACTAAAACTTTTCCATTCGGGATTTTTACGTATACCATTAAAAATTTTAGAATTGAAATATGGTATTTCAACACCTTTTAAAGCCAGTTTTTCGCTCCATAAAAAAGCAGTTTTAAAATCTCTTGATAAAATGGCACAACGAATAGCATTATGAATATCTCTGGCAAATAAAACAGGATATTTTTGAGCAAGCACATTATATTCTTCTTTTGCTTTACCATATTGCCTGGCTAAAATAAAATTCTCTGCATTTTGTGTATAGGTGTAATAATTGATTTCTTTTTTTTGAGCATTTTCTTTTTCAATATCAGCTACGAGCTTATTAGCGGTAAGTATGGGTCTGCATTCAAGTTGTTCTTTTTTGATAATTTTTTTTTGACTGTTTTTCTTGGGGTCATAAACCATAGAACCCAAATCAAAAATTTCTGAATAATTCATACCGGAGCCAAAAGCAAGCAATGTGTTTTTTGTAACTTTTCCGGTTATTTTAAAAGGCTGTCTCGTTCCTTGAATTGTTTTATAAAAAGAGTTGTTTTTAAAATAAAAAGCAGGAAAAGTATCAAGAATCGTAGTCGATTGATCTATTTCTTTATTGCTTAATTTTACTTCTATACTGTCTTTGTTTACAATTTTACCTAAATAACAGATTTTTACAGTATCGGTCTTTACTCCCAGAAAAACATCAATATATTTTTTTTGTTTTTTTCTTTTAATTAATTGATTCGCCCCCCAATCATCATTTCCACTAATAAATCCTTCAATATCTATGGTGTTGTCATTAGGATTATAAACACACTTACTTATCTCTACCTGTAAAAAACACATAGATAAATGTTCAACAAAATGGAAATTTTTATAATTTTTGCTGCGAAATGTTACGCCATAATTAATAACGCCTTTATAATTTCTATCGTCTACAAAATAAGATATAGTATCTTTTGATTCTGAAAACCAATTATTTTGAGCCTTCCATAAGTTATAAGTCTGATCAAATATTTTATTTTTATCAAAATCATTTTGGCTAAAGGTTTTAAGACTAGGTTTATTTTGTCCAAATGATATATTTACAGAACTAATGTATATTAAGATAAGTAGAAAAATTATAAATGTGTTTTTCAAAATAATAAATATTAATTTAATGGTTATAAATCCCTTCAAAAGAATAAAAAACAGTCTGAATTGTATTTAAACAATTCAGACCAAAAAAGAATAATTATTATAGAACTGGTCTAAGAGGAATATCTAAATCATCTGCAGTAATAAAACCGTTATTACAAATATCTTGAATATTGGTTCTATCATGAAATGTAATTACTCCATTTCTATTGGAGTCATAGCCATAATCAAAGTTCATGATTCGCTGTGAAGCTCCATGAGGAGCACAAATGTTCGATCCACTTGAATAAATACCACCACCATTTAGCATAAACAGTTGTTCTTTTTTTAAAGTACAGTCTTTAAACTTGTCTAATTTTAAACTTTCTAACTTCATAATCAATTCGATTTTAATTTATAAATAATGATTTAATTAAAAAACCTAAGATACTCGATTCATAGGTGTTTTCTTATGCGATTATCGACTGTTTTTATTCGAATTTTGGGTATTTTATTCGAATTTCGAATAATCAAACCCTACAACTCATTCTGCTTCACTAACGGATTCGCATTAATTTCCGCTTTCGGAATCAGCCATTGCCATCTTTTATCTGTTGAAGGAACCGTCATAACTCCGTTTGTAATTGCCGAATCGTGGTTTGCTCCTGTTCTGTCCAGATTTGAATTTGTTCTTTTTAAGTCAAAAAACCGAAATCCTTCACCCCATAATTCTATTCTTCTTTGTATGAGGATTTCATCAATTAAATCTTGTCCTGTATTGGTCGATAAAACGTAATCTGGATTTCTGGCTTTTTCGAAATCAAAAAGTATGGTTGCGGCGTCGGGTTGTGCTAATCTTGCTTTTGCTTCGGCTTCGATCAGGTACATTTCTGCTACACGCATGTAAGGAACATCACATCGGCTGTCTCCGGTACTTATCGAAAGGAATTTTTGACTTGTATACGGAAATTTAGAAAAGTTACCCGGCAATGAAAGGTTTGGATGATCACCATCTTTACTAAAAACAGAAGAACGCACATCTGTAGACGGAATCATATTGTAAAGCTTGCTGTTAATGGCTCTTGGACAAGTACGAATTACAGTCGAATTATAATTTCTGGACATAAAAGCGCCAAAATTTCCAAAATAATCCGTTTGCGCTTCATTGATATGACTTCCCCACATCCATTCTTTATTGGTAAAATCGTTAAATCCTGAGCCATAATCTGCAGCAGACATTAAGCTCATTCCAGATCGTGCTTTATTGGCATAATCTGCTGCAATTGCCCAATTTTGCTGCGTTAATGCTACGCGCGCTTTTAATCCTTGTGCTACTTTTAGATTCAAATGAGAGTTATCTGGTTTACTATATCCAACGAGCAAAATATTTGCTTCGTCCAGATCTTTATTAATTTGGGCATACACTTCTTCGACTGTAGAACGCGGAAGATTATCATTGCCAACCGTTAATATCAGCGGAACTCCCAATTGAGAATTTGTTTCGCCGTTTACATATCTTTTTCCATACAATTGAACCAACTGAAAATGGCAAAAAGCACGATATAAAAGCGCTTGTCCTTTTACACTATTTCTATCTTCCGGAGAACCCGTTGCAGCGTCGGCGGCATTTATTATCGTATTTGCATTTCTTATGATACGGTAATACGTTCTGTATGGAAACCTGACATCTTGTGAATTTTCACTGCTTAATCCGCTCCAGTTGTACACAGACAAAAAATAACTGTTTACAGCCGGAAAAACAACATCATCGCCTACAAGATCCGTTTGCTGCATTAATCCGCCCAAACCACATTCGTTTTGATTCGATTCGTAGCGTATGTATAACGATCTGTGAATACCATTTAAGGTCGTCATTAAATTCTCTGTTGTTTTTGTGGCAGCATCATAATCTACAAACTCCGTTGGCGTTTTATCCAGAAAATCATCTGAACAAGATGCTGAAATAAAGATTGCCACTATACCCAATATCCTTTTTATATAATTTGATTTCATAATATTAAAAATTTAAATTAAAGCCCATCGTAATTACTCGTGATGGTATATATCTATTCTGCGTTGTTCCGTTAAAGGTTTGGGTTGGATCCATTCCCTGACGTTTTGTAAATAATAAAAGATTTTCGCCATTGATATAAATAGTGGCATTATCAATTTCAAGTTTCGATACCAGATCTGTAGGTAATTTGTACGATAAATTAATCTGCCTTAAATTCAAATAATCAGATCCTTTTAACCATCTGTCAGAACCTGCAGAAGATTGCGTATTTCTATTAATATCCAATCGCGGAACATCAGTAATATCTCCGGGCTTTTGCCATCTGTTTAAAATATCTGTGCTAAAAGCAGATCCGTAATTATTTCCCGTATGCATTAATCCGGAATAGTTTGAATCGTACATCAAACCTCCCAATTGATACGAAAACAGAACATCCAACTGAAGTCCGAGATATTTAAAAGCGGTACCAAAACTTCCAAACAAATCCGGAATTGCAGAACCTGCATAATGATAGGCAGCTTTATTTTGATCTGTTGTAACATTAACACCGTTTACAACGCGCCCTGTTGGGTCATTCGCCACCATTAAATCAGGATTGGAGACGTATAAAGCGTATCCGTCTGCAGGATCAACGCCATACCAATCTCTCAGCCAATAATCGTAAATAGACTGCCCTACAGCCAATTTTTTCGATCCGGTGATTATTTCTTTTTGAGGCAAACTTGTAATTTCATTATAAATAGTAGATGCATTTATATTTAAACTCCACGAAAAATCATTGGTTTTTAAAATTATGCCATCCAATGAAACCTCAAAACCTCTGTTAAACATAGAACCTATATTTTCTACTCTATTGTCTAAACCTGAAGACAATGGATTTGGAACCGAAAATATAAGCCCGTCCGTATTTCGGTTATAATATTCTACAGTTCCTTTTAGCCTGTTTTTAAATAAACCAAATTCTACCGCCAGATCTTTTTGCGTATTCACTTCCCATTGCAAATTGGGTGCAGCTGCAGCATTCGTAATAATTCCGCCCTCGCTGCCATTATCATAACCCAGACTAAACGTTGGCTGGCTTACATAAAAATTCAAACGTGTATTATTGGTATGAGAATCATTTCCAACCTCTCCTATTGACGCGCGTAGTTTTAAATCATTAATTATAGCATTATCAATTAGAAAATTTTCTTTAGAAAGTACCCAGGCTCCGCCAAAAGACCAAAAATTTCCCCATCTGTTCTCTTTAGAAAATTTTGAAGATCCGTCTCTGCGAAATGATGCCGAGAAAATATATTTATCCTTATAATCATATCCAACTCTTGAAAAATAAGATTCAGTTCCATAATTTCTTGTATATGACTCTAAATTTGTAGTAGTTGCATAGTTTATAAACTCTATAATGCCGGGAACAACCTGACCTGTTTTAACGCCGCTTGTCCAATTTTCATCATAATTAAAACTCTCATGACCTAACATTGCCGTAACAGTATGGTCTCCTATTTTCTTAGAATAATTCAATAATTGATTAGAAGTAAAACCGGTTAAAATTTCATCTTCTTTACTCATTAAACCTACAGGAGCACCGTCTCCAATTAAAGTATTGTATGAATATGTTCTGTTAAAATAAGTCTTATCGATAGCAACATTTGTAGTGAATTTAAAATCTCTTAAAAAACTAATTTCAAAATAAGTCCTTGCAGATAAAGCCAATCCCTTTTCATTATCAGTATTATTTAATGTTTCGTAAACAATATTTCGCCCACTCGATGCGCCCGATGCTCTTGTAGTCGAATATACTTTGTCACCATTTGCATCTAATACATAATCGCCATTTTGAGCATGATCAAAAACCGGAAATATGGGTCCCATATAACGTATGGTTCTAAAAACATTACTAAAAGCCGATGAATCATTTACACCGTCAACCGCCAAATTAGTATTCGTTAAAGTTCCCGAAATATTTATTCCCGTTTTAAACCAATTGTTTAAACTTGTATTTAAATTCAGTCGTCCCGTAGTTCTTTCAAAACCCGATTTTTGTATATATCCTTCTTCATTTAAATAGCCTAAAGAAGCAAAATAATTCGATTTTTCAGATTTTCCCTGGTAGGAGAAATCTACGTTTTGACGAAACCCTGCTCTTTCAATCTGTTTTTCCCAATTTAAATCCTCAGGATATAACAATTGTGCGTTTGGATTTAATTTACCATCTGTACCAACAATACTGGCGCTTGGAACATTAAACGGATTTGTTACCAATACAACCGGAACTCTTGCCGATGCATAGGTATTTGCCGCAGCAAGTTGTGCATCAGTTGCCATTGGTCTGCTGTTGCGAATCGCTTCCCATTCTAACGGATAATAATCATACGCATTTACCCTGCTATATTCTTTAATAGCTCTCGAAGTCATGCCCGTACTCATATTCAGTGAAAATTTATCTTTAGATGATTTTCCTGTTTTGGTGGTTATAATGATGACGCCGTTTGCCGCTTTTGACCCATAAAGTGATGTCGAAGAAGCATCTTTTAAAACCGTAAGACTCTCAATGTCATTGGAATTTAAGTTGCTGAGATCGCCCGCAAACGGAACTCCATCTACAATATACAACGGATCATTTGAGCCATTAATGGAGCTAAATCCGCGTATTCTAATTTCTGGTGCTGCGCCCGGCTGTCCTGACGAACTTTGAATCTGAACTCCCGAAGTGCTTCCTTCTAAAACAGAAAGTGCATTCGTTAAGGGTCGATTTTCTAGTTGTTCCGACTTAATTTGAGTGGCAGATCCTGTGTATGAAGACTTTTTTGCCTTGCCATACGCAACAACTACAACATCGTCCAACACCTTTCCATCTTCCTGCAATGTCACGTTAACGACGGATGAAGTGCCAACAGTAACCATTACATCGCGCATTCCCATAAAAGAAAACACAAGAACATCGCCCGTTTTAGCCTTTACAAGATAATCGCCATTCAAACCTGTCTGAATACCATTTTTTGTACCTTTTACAACAACATTTGCTCCCGGTATTGGTCCTGTGTTATCTGAGACAGTCCCGGAAATTCTTTTTTCTTGTGAATAAGAAACCTGCATGATCAGCATCAATATTGATGTCAAGATCCATTTAAATTTTACCCTCATGTTAAATTCATTTTAATATTAATGAGGTAAACTTGGTAATAATTTCTTACAATAACTAATATTTAACAAACAAAAGTTTAAAAAATGTAAATAATAGTTTATTTATTTGCTTTTAAAAAATAAACTAAAGTTTAATTACAGCATTATGGATGCTATATGCTGATATAAAATAGAATATATATTAAAATTTAGTTTTACAATTTCTATTGATAGCACATGATTATAAATATTTTTAATGACACTTAAAAATTATTAATTTGATTAATAAACATGTTCGCCATAAATTTGTCTCATCAAAATCAAACAATTGATTTGAGTAATTTAAAAACAACTTTAAAAAATAGAAATCATGAAATTTACAAGAAGAGCAAACGCAAATTGGAAAGGTACAGGAATGGAAGGAAAAGGAACTATTAGTACACAAAGCACAACATTAAACGAAGCACAATTATCATTCAAAACCCGTTTTGATCAAGGTGTAGGAACAAATCCTGAAGAATTAATCGCAGCGGCACATTCTGGCTGTTTCACCATGCAATTGAGCTTTTTATTATCTGAAGCAGGTTTTGTTCCCGAAGATTTAGATACAGTAGCAAAAGTTACTTTCGAAGACGGAACTATCACTTTAATTCAATTGGAATTGACCGGAAAAGTACCTGGAATTTCTGCAGAAGATTTTCAACAAGCGGCACAAAAAGCAAAAGAAATTTGTCCAATCTCAAAATTATTAAACACTGAAATTACTTTAGCTGTTACCTTGAATTAATTACAATAACAATTACAATTACAATTACAATAACAATTTCAAAAATCAATTTCAATTTTAAAATCTAAAATCTTAATTCTAAAATCTTAATTCTAAAATCTTAAATTATGAAAACACTATATGTAAAAGAACAATTGAATCGTTATTTCTTGTTTGCCGCTTTAATTTTAAGTCTATTATTTACTGCTGTAAATGCCAGTGCACAAGCTAAAACTGCTGCACCGCAAATTAAAAATGTGGTATTGGTTCACGGCGCTTTCGCTGACGGTTCAGGATGGAAAGCACTTTACGAAGTTTTAACCAAAAAAGGGTATAATGTAACTATCGTTCAAAACCCGTTAAGCTCTCTTGAAGATGATGTTGCTGCAACAAATTTAGCTCTTGACAAACAAGACGGACCAACTGTTTTAGTTGGACATTCATGGGGCGGAACTGTAATTACAGAAGCCGGAAATCATCCAAAAGTAGCAGCTTTGGTTTATGTAGCAGCTTTACAGCCAGATAACGGAGAAACAACTGTACAATGGCTTCAAACTGCGCCTCCTGCTCCTGAAAATGGTGTATTACCAGTAGATGATAAAGGAATTGTGTATTATGATAAAGCAAAATATCATGCTGGTTTTGCAGCCGATATCAGCAAAGAACAAGCCGATTTTATGTATGCTTCGCAAGGTGCTTTTCACGCAAAAGGTTTCCTTACACCAGTTACAAAAGCAGCCTGGAGAGACAAACCGTCTTACGGAATTGTAGCGACAGAAGACAAAAGTATCAATCCTGATATTGAGCGTGCGATGTACAAACGTTCTAACACAAAAATTACTGAAATAAAAGGAAGTCACGTGGTTTTCATGTCACAGCCTGAAGCTGTTGCAAAAGTTATAATTGCTGCGTCTAAAAAACAATAATTTATATTCAACACATAGAAACATAGCTTTTAGTACTTTAAAAAAAGCGTTTCACTTCTCTCAAGTCACATAGCTAACTATGTTTGTTAAAACAAGTGAAACGTCTTTATCGTCAAAGAAAAACTATGTTTCTATGTGTTTAAAAAATTATAAAGCCTGACTTTACGGTCAGGCTTTTCTATTACATATATTTACTAACCGCTTTCACAAAATAAGGCGAATCATTCCAACGGATTTTTCGATACGCAAAATCTTTTTTAAGCGAATCCGGAAGGCAATTCCAAATGGCTTCGTTCATTTTTTCCAGTAATAATTTCTTAGAAAAAGAATCTGAAACCACCAGACTAATTTCTCGTACCGGAATTGGTTCTTTAAAAGGCTTAAAGAGCTTTGATGTTGCTTCGTTTAAAATAGAAAGCTGCGGAATAATTGCAAAACCCAATTGTGCGCGAACCAGATTTTTTAAGGTTTCAATCGAACTGATGTCATACGTAAACTGCTCTTTTATTTTATCTGAATTTTTTAAACCGCAGATGTCCAAAAGCTGTGCATTGTAGCAAAATTCATGATGAAGCAGTAATAATTCGGTTTTGTCCCCAGGTTGCAATTCATAAAAATCATGATCTGCCATTGGATGCAATTCATTCAAATAGGCTACAAAAGGCTCTTTAAAAATAGGATGTTCAATTAAATTCGGATTTCCTGTTGGTGTCGCCATAATCACAACATCGAGCGCGCCGGTTTCTAAATCCTTCATTAATTGTCCCGTGTTCGATTCTCTGATAATAAAATGCACTTTCGGAGCCGCTTCTTTCATTGCTTTTATAAACAACGGAATAAGATAAGGCGATAAAGTCGAAATGATTCCAAGCTTTAACTCTCCTTCCAACAGATTTTTTTCGTTAACCACAAAATCCCGAATCTCATCGGCTTCACGTAGAATTTTTTTGGCTTTATTGATAATCTCTGTTCCTAATAAGGTTGGTGTGAGCGGCACTTTATTGCGATCAAAAATTTTGATTCCAATTTCTTCTTCCAGATTTTTTAGCTGAATCGTAAGTCCGGGTTGTGTAACCATACAAACTTCGGCTGCCCTTGCAAAATGGCGTTCTTCGTCTAAGGCTACAATATATTTTAATTGCTGAATCGTCATGATTATAATTTTATTTTATAAAGATAAGTAAATATCAATTTAATTTATAAAACTGTAAAGATTTAACTGCTAATAGCATGAAGGTTTTACACAAGTTCGCAAAGTTTTATTTCTTAAATCCTAAAAAATGTAAATTAATCAATATATTTATAAGGTAAATAATACAAAGTTAACTTAAAGATGAATAATAATTTGGAAAATAACTTATAAGTGAATACTTTTGCGAAGATAAAACCAATTGCACAATATAATAAGGTTTCTTATTATTCTGTTTGTATAGACGAATCTGAAAGTTCACTTTTTGAAGAGTTTGTAGCATATCATACACTACATAATAAGAAGAAATTAGATCATATTTTGGCATGGCTAAAACAAATAGGAAATAAATACGGTGCTCAATCGCATTTATTCAGACCTGAGGGAGAAATTGCAGATGCTTCGGCTTTACCTCCAAAGGGCAAGGATAGAGAACCAAATTATACAGAAGATGGTGAAAATAAAGCGAATAACATTCGTTTATATTGTTTAAGAGCTAATGAAAATGTAGTATTTTTATTTAACGGTGATATTAAAACTTGTCATTATCCACAAGATTGTCCCAATGTTAGGAAACCTTTTAAAGCAGCAAACCAGCTCACAAAAGCTATCGATAAAGCTTTTGCCAATCAAGACATCACCTGGAATAATGATTTTACAGAAATCAGTTGTGATGATGATTTAAAACTACAATTCTAAAAACTATGAAATTCCCAAAAAATAATATTATAGACAACTGGCTTGACGAAAATGGAAGCCCTGAAATAGCCAAACTGGTAGAAAAAAATCTTGCTATCGCTAATAAAATTCAGGAATTACTTAAAGAACGAGGTCTAAAACCTGCTGATTTAGCCCGATTACTGGATAAAAAACCATCTGAAATAAGTAAATGGCTAACTGGTACACATACTTTTACGACAAAAACAATTACTAAAATTGAAACTGTTCTTGGAATCGATATCATTCATATTGAAACTCAAAAAGAATATGTTTACTTAAAAGTACACATAGGTCAGGAAGAACCGGAAGATACTCTTTTTGAAAATTCAGAGGTATTTTCTACTGAAAACAGCTTAGATAAAAAAGTTTCATAAGCTATGGATGATAATAAAATAGTACCATCAAAAATTCATTTAACGAGTATAAAATGGGAAAAACAAAATACTATATTATCTGCTGATAAGCTGAATAAAAATCCTTTTTACGATATTATAGTTTCTCATAATATAATGCATAATTTAGAAAAGGAAGTTGTTAAAATCAGGCTTTTTCTGGATGTAATTGCTGTTACTGAAGACAAAAATATCAATCAGGGCGGCAATTATGAAGTAGATTTCATTTTTAAAATTGAAGATTTACAAGATCAATATCAAATTAGTAATGAAAAACCTTTATTCAGCGGAATCTTTGTTTCTACTCTTTTAGGCATCTCATATTCCACTTTGCGCGGAATGCTTTTTACAATGTGGAAAGACACCTATTTGAGTTCTGTTATTTTGCCAATTATTGCCACATCTGAATTATTAAAAAGTAAACGTTAATTTTTTATAAATTCACCAATAATTCCGATAAAAATTTAACCGCTAAGAACACAAAGAGTTTTTAATTTGCAGAGCTTTGTAAAAACACAAAGTTCGCAAAGCTTTGTGAATATCACTTTGTGAACTTTGCGTAAACCTTTGTGTTCTTTGTGTTAAAACTTCTAATTTTAATTCGGCAATTTAGTATCATCCATTAAAGATTCTAGCTTTTTCAGTTTAGCGCCCCAGAATTGGTCAAAATACGAAATCCATGTTTTTAGTTCTTCAAAACCGTCTTTTTTCAGACTGCAATAACGCTCGCGTCCGCTGTCTTCTATCGCAATAAAACCTGCATTATTCAGGATTTTAACGTGTTTTGAAACCGCAGGCCGACTCATATCAAAATGATCCGCAAGCGAATTGATTGTCAGGCGATCTTCACAAAGCAGCAGCAGCATTTTTCTTCTGCTTGGATCTCCAATAACCTGAAACACATCTAGAGTTGGTATAGCCATTTTATGCGTTTATTAAGTTGGCGATTTTTTCGAATTTCTCCACCCATCCATGATTGAAACCATCGAAAAAACCAAGATTTTCTTCTTTGGCAAAACCATTATGTTCGAGAAAAACATTGGTGCCTTCGGCGGTTGGTTCTAATTTCCAGATTACAACAGAATCAAGTGTAATCTTGCCTTCGCCCGGACCTGCTTTCCACGAATAGGAGAGTTTTTTAAAAGGTTCAATTTCTAATACGGTACAATAAAAAATACCGTCGAAATTTAAACTTTCAATCGGGTTTATTCTAAACTGAAAGTCAGTTCCCACAACAGGTTGAAAATTGTTTTTCATAAGCCAAAGCTCCATCAAATCGGAGTTGGTTAAGTATTGCCAAACCTTTTCAGGAGTATGGGCAAAGAAATACTGATGTTTAATGCTTCTTTCCATAATAAGTAACTTTTAAGTTACGCAAATATATAAGTAACTTTTGAGTTACGCAATTTTTTTTTAAATAAAAATATATAATTTTATGTGGCTAGTCATTATAACACAAAGTACACTAAGGATTTATATAATGGTATATTCAGAAACACAGCGTTCACAAAGCGCTCTAAATTAAAATCTTAGTGTACTTTGGTAAAATCTCAAACTGAAAAATTTATCAATAAAAAAAGCGACCCGTAAAGATCGCTTTCAATTTATGTTTTATAATGTTGATTTTAAATCGGTAATGATTTTAAATTCTGTAAAGTCTTTTTAGCAAGTTCGATTTTTTCAGTAAATAGATTTTTTCCATTTATCTCATCAGCTACTTTCGAAATCTTTTTCTTGGTTGCTTTTGACATCGAAATAATTTTTGTTGTTTTTTCTATCCCTTTATCTTTTTCCATAACCATCCTATTTAATTGATTATTAATACAAAAGTCAATTATTATACAAAATTATCTATTTTTTTTTATAAACCAATACACCAATGTATTTATTTTCCGGCACATATTGAACAAAACCCCTCTTTTCTTCATCAAGTCCAAAAAAAATGTACTCTTTTGTTAGTTCGATAAAGTTTTTATTTAAAAAATACGTATAAGCTCTTATCCTTCTGTTTTTGTTTCTGCAAACATCAGAACAGTTTTTAGCGCATAAATTTCGACATTCCTCTTCAAACGAATCTGTTCCGTCACTTCCCTGAATATAGATTGGAAATCCCGGATTATCTTCAAAAAACTTTGGCACTGTATTTAATACGGTATTAAAAACCGTTCGCATATCGCCATTATTACTGTTTTCTGTATCGCGAATATTTTTAGTTTCAAAATCATAATCGCCAAAACCCAGATTGTAAATGGTTTGACCGTTTTTCATTTCAAAACCCGAATACTGAACTGCTTTAATAAGCTTTTTTTCGCCGTTACTTTCAAAAAGATATTGCACAATAGCATTTTCTATTGACAAACTTGTCTCATAAATATCACTATCCTTCAAACTATTTTCTTACAATAATATTAAAAATATATTAATTCTTCAATATTATAACAGATAAAAAGACAAAAGATTTTAATTATAGATTAAAGTCCAATTTCCCTTCTGCCAAAAATGGCTGAGTATAAATATTTTCAATAAAAAAGCGATCTTAAATAGATCGCTTTTTTTTATATTTTGACTAAGAAATCACATTGGCAACTTTACGTTTTGCAATGTTTTTTTTGCAAACTCAATTTTTTCCGAAAATAGTTTTTTCCCATTAATTTCATCCAAAACTTTTGAGAGTCTTTTCTCAGTAGCTTTAGACATAGGAATTACGTTTGTTTTTGTCTCTATTTTTTCTCCTTTTCTCATAACAATACTTTCTACTATACAAAATTATCTATTTTTTCTTATAAACCAGTATTGCAATATATTTATTTTTAGGTTCATACGGAACAAATGTCTTTTTTTCTCCATCAAATCCAAAAAATATATAATCTTTTGAAAACACTTTAATTTTTTTATCTAAAAAATGAATATAAGTTCTAATTCTTCTGTGTTTATTTTTACAAATTAAATCACAATTTTTAGAGCAGGAACTCCTGCATTCTTCTTCAAATGAATCTCGACTATCACTCCCTTGAATAAAAATGGGAAAATCCGGAAACTCTTTTAAAAATTTAGGAATTGTATTTAAAACTGTATTAAACACTTTCCGTGCATCACCATTATTACTGCTTTTTTTATCTGAAATGTCTTTAGTTTCAGAATCATAATCTCCAAAGCCTAAATTATATACCGTTTCTCCACTTTGGGTTTCAAATTTAGAATATTGAACCCCTTTAATAAGTTTCTTTTGCCCAGAACTTTCAAAAAGATATTGAACAGTAGAATTATTTGTTGAAAAGGAAGTATCATAATTTTCAATATTTATCAAAGCTTTTTTAATGCAATGATAGCATATTTTTATAAATTAAATAGTAAAAATGTAATATAATAGTTACAAAAAAACACTATAAACAATAGTCATGTCTTCTTCTCACTTTTCAACTGCAAAGACCTTTGCAAAAAGCTTTGATGCAATATTTTGTTTTCGGCTTCATTAATTGCCTGGAGTAAATTATTCTTATTATCGGCAATATCACTCAAAACTTTTGTCATAACTGCCCAAACAGGTTTCATTTCTTCAATAAGTTCCTTCCCTTTTGGTGTTAATTGAAGCAATCTTTTGCGTTCGTCGACTTTATCTTTTTTAGACTTGATTAGTTTCTGTTTTTCTAATTCTTTTAATAAACTAATAGTCGAAGGATGCGTGTATCCAATTTCGTTTGCAATTTCGACAACGCTCAAAACATCTTTATGATATAATGTATAGATTACCGGAAACCATTTGGGCTCAAAGTCAATTCCGTACTCTTTATAAAGCAAGGCGCCATCTTTGCGCAATTGCTCACTCAAGCGCTGTAATCGCGTTGAAAGGGCCAAAATTCCTGATTCATCTATTATATTCATTCTTATTTTTTTAGCGTTAAATGACAAAATACATTGTCGGCACTCATTAACGGAAATTTCTTCGGAAGCAGTTCCTTTGCAATTTTCTCAAAATGATTACGTTCGTAAAATCGCAATGCGGCTTCTAATACCGATACTGTTCCCAAATATAAATCATCGATTTCATTTTCTGAACAATAAGTGATTAAAGTATCTAATAATTTTTGGGCAATAGAATGTTCTTTTCCGCGATATTCTTTTTTTACAAACATCTTTCTAATCGCCGCGGCTTTGTCATCAAACTTTATTAAGGCAATTGTGCCCACCAATTCATCATTCATAAAAGCACCAAAAAACTGACCGCCGCCGGCTTTATAAAAGCTCTTTATATCTAATAAATCCGGCTGATCTTCTAAAGTAATGGCAATATTAAATTCATTTTGCTGAATATTCAAAACTAAATCTATAACAGCATTTGAGTATTCATTTTCGATTGGAATAATTAACGGTTTCATATTTTATTATTTTTACAATACAAAACTACGTAGTTAAATACATAAATAAAAATATTTTTGTAAAAATTTATAATTTTATATCTCAGAGAGAGCGTTTTATAAAACAAAAAACAGCTTCATTTTGTTTCTATCATTCAGAAAATCAAATACATTGCTAAAATCCGGATTTGGTAGAAAATACTTGCATCAAAAGTTAAATTATTCCTCTCATGAATTTTTTATTAGGTCGCGCCTGACTTTTTTAGTACTTTTGCAACCCTTTTTTCAAAATTATAATATAGCAATGGCATATTCAAACAATGATTTAACGCGTTTTTTAGATGCGCAAAACAAACTTTATCTTACTGCTTTTTCTGAAATTGAAAAAGGAAAGAAAGAAACGCACTGGATGTGGTTTATTTTTCCGCAAATAAAAGGATTAGGCGCGAGCGATACTGCTATACTCTATGGTATTGACAATCTTAATGAAGCTGCTGAATTTTTAAATCATCCGATATTAGGTAAACATCTTATCGAAATTTCTGAGTTATTGTTAACTTTTAAAAGAAAATCGGCAGAAGCAATTTTGGGAGATTTAGATGCCCGAAAATTGCGTTCGTCCATGACACTTTTTGCACAAGTAGAAAACGCCAATCCTGTATTTCATGATATATTAGAAGCCTTTTTCTCCGGAAAGAAAGATGCTGCAACATTAGCCATTCTCAATACCAATATTGAATCTGTAGAAACTGAAATAGTATAGTTTTAGTCATTTTCTTCTCTTTAATTAGCAAAAGTTATATTTCTCCCGTCATCAGAATATTTTCTTTTACACCTTTATTTTTTAGCATTCTAAAGTGAGAACGAACTGCATGATAAAAAGGATATGATGTATAAGGAAGATCATATTCCTGCGCATAACGCCTTATAATTGGCGTAATATAAGGATAATAGGTATGACCAACGCCCGGAAAAAGATGATGCGCGACATGATGCGTAAAACCTCCATATAAAAAATTAGCCAATTTACTATTCGTACTAAAATCTTTGGTCACAATCATTTGATGCAAAGCCCAGGTTGCCGAAAGATTTCCCTCATCGTCTGTTACCGGAAAATGTGCATCTTCGTCAACATGTGTAGAAACGAGTGCAACTACACCAAGCATGCTTCCGCATAAATGCATGGCAAACCAGGCTCCTAAAATGACATACCAGCGCTGATTTAAAACCAACATCGGGATAAAAAGCAAATAGATTAGATTAAGGACTTTGGCTGCAAATAGTTTATAGATTTCTTCTTTCGGAATTTCATCTACTACTTTTTTTACGTAGTTGTCTTTCTTCCCAAAAAAATCTTTAAAATCACGAATATAAATCCAGTTCAAACTATAAAACGGATAAATAAACCACATATAAATATGCTGGTATTTGTGATAATTAAACACCGGACTGGTGGGAAAAATTCTGATAATATCGCTTTGTTTGATATCAATATCCCAATCAGGAACGTTGGGATAAGCGTGATGAAGACCAATATGGCGGCGAATCCAGAGCCAATGATTGCTGCCAAAAAGTTCTAATGCATAGGTAAACCATTCGTTATGCTTTGGTTTTTTAAACAATGCGCCGTGAGCCGCATCATGAAATGCATTTATAAAAAGTACGATCATCGTGATGCCGCACAAAATATAAAAGCCATAAAGTAAAGGCGTACGATTACCAAATAGCAAAATACAGGTATAAAATAAAAAAAAGAGCACTAAAAGTCCAATAGACTTCACAATATTCAATTGGTACAAAGATGAATTTTTTAAAACCGTTTCTCTCACTTCTCGTTGTAACATTTTAAAAAAATCATCGGTACCGGGTTTAAGATAAACCGGGCGTTTTAATTTTTCCATAATGGTTTTGGCTAGAAATTCTGACATCAAATTTAAAAAAAAATCTTAAAACCAAATACGAAATTCAGTAAGTTTTAACGCTAAATATCATTTATAAAACACTAAATATTAGATTTTTAGACTTGCTTTACAAATTCTATTTTACTACAAATTCGTTTTCTTTTAAGGCATTTAAAACTTCGGTAATGATTACAGAACGATTTTTTGCACTATCGGAATTGTTTTCTGACGAAACCCAATATCGGATATTTAATTGTGCAATTCCTCCGGCAATATCTGCAATAAATGCCGAATCGTTATGTTCTTTATCACTTACTTCATCATGATTTTTAAGCACTTGTTTTACCAATTCGATGGCACGATTTAAATCAGAACCATATTCAAGACCAATCGTAAAAGTCTGCAGTAAAAAGCCGCTGCTGTTATAATTGATTAAGGTGTTTTTAATAAGTAAAGCGTTTGGGATATAAATAATTTTGCTGTCACTTTTAATTTCGGTGTCCCGAAGATTTAAAGTCAGCACCTCGCCTTTTACGCCGTTGCTTTCGATAATATCTCCAATAGAAAATGGTCTTTTGAATGCCAGCAGAATTCCCGCCAGAAAATTTTCACCAATATCTTTTAGTGCAAAACCAATTACAAAAGCCGAAATTCCAGCTCCCGCCAGCATACTTTGTGCAATTCCGTTTAAACCAATGATTTTAAACATAATTAATATGCCAATAATTATCAAAACCGACTTGATTAATCGGGCAATAAACGTGGCTAATAAATGATCGTGCATTCTTAGTTTTAGCTTTTTATCAGCCAGAATTCCAACCCTTGTGGCAATAAACCACGAAACCAAAATCACGGCAACTGCCAGAAGAAACTTTGGCGTTAAATCAACAATACTATAATAATATCCTTCTAAATGCTTGTAAACGTCTTGAAAAAAATTGTCCATATTCTAAAGTTAAGAACTTAAAATTAGAAAAATACGTCCCGAAATATTTATAGAATATTGGTTTAATATTATAGAAACTTAATATTTAAAGGGCTTTTTAAATTGTTAAATTTAATAACACAGAAAATAAGTTTAGTAGGAAAAAAATGTTAAATTTGATTACCCAAATCACAATCTACTAAATACTTATGAGAAAAAGATCACTTTTAAAATCAAATCAGATGAGGTGCAAATCACTTTTATTGTATGCTTTCTTTTTACTGATTTCATGGCAGGGCAATTGCCAGTACATTACACAAAACCTCGCTCCTACAGCGGTTATTAAAGAAGGTTTATCCTTAGAACAATCTTCAGACGGTAGAATTTTTATTGCCGAAAGAGCCGGAATTGTAAAGGTTTTTCAAAACGGTACAGTTTCAACCGTTTTTACGGTTACCACAGTTACAGACAACGAACAGGGCTTGCTTGGACTTACGCTGCATCCTGATTTTGCCACAAACGGGTATGTTTATGTTTTTTATTCGATTAATGACGGGGCTGTAATCAGACACCGAATTGAGAGAATACAAATTAATGCAGCTAATCAGGTTCTTGGCAGACAGGAAATTTTATTGCTTGAACCTATTGGCGGAGGATTTCACAACGGCGGCGATTTAAAATTCTTTAACGGATATCTTTATGTAACCGTTGGAGACAGTCAGCAAAACACAAATTCGCAGGATTTAGATACTTATAAAGGAAAGATTTTACGTTTAACAGAAAACGGACTTCCCGCACCCGGAAATCCTTTTTACGGAAGTGGTTCTGTACAAAGACAAAGCATCTGGGTTTATGGTTTTAGAAATCCGTGGCGATTGGTGGCAAATCCTGTAGCCAATAAATTATTTGTTTTGGATGTTGGAACTTCATGGGAAGAAATCAATGAAATCAGCAATCCTGCGATACGCAATTATGCCTGGGGCCATCCTCAAGGCGGCGACGGAAAACAAACCGAAACCAATTTATTTACCAATCCAATATTTACGTATGCTACCGGAAGTATCGGAAATGCGCTGACAAACGGTTTACTATATAATCCGGCAACACCGCGTTATCCTAATCTTTTGGGAAAATTTATTATCAAAGATTTTGTTCGAAATGCCATTCGCTCTTTCGATCCAAATGTTGCTGATCCTGTTTCTGTTGAGTTTTATGAAGCACCACAACAGCAGGCACTTGGTATGATGTTAGGAAACGACGGTTATATTTATTATTGTGCTTACGGAAATAACGGTTCATTAATCAAACTTGATTATATCGAAACGGCTGCGCCAACAATTGTAAATCATCCGCAATCGCAAACCATTATGGAAACATATCCGGTAACTTTTAATGTTACGGCAAGCGGCGTGGGACAAACCTATCAATGGCAATTTAATAACGTAAATATTGCCGGAGCAACGGCAGCAAGTTATACGATTGCAAATGTAACAGCTGCAAATGCAGGACAATACAAAGTAATTGTAACCAATACGGCAGGAAATGTAACCAGTAATCCTGCAACACTTACCGTAACTCCGTTTAGTAATGCGCCAACGGTTGATCTTAAATTTCCGCTGGCAACCTTAAAATGGAATGCTGATGATGTTGTAAATTTTGAAGCAACGGCAACAGATATTGAAGATGGTGTTTTGCCTGCAAGTGCATTTTCATGGAGTATGGATCTTTTTCATGAAGATATTCCCGGAGCCGGACATTCGCATCCCGGTGCAAGTCCGCAAGGCGTAAAATCAGGTACTTTTGTAGCATCAAATCAAGGTGAAAAAACACCAAATGTATGGTACCGATTTACTGTAAAAGTAACGGACAGCAATGGCTTAACGGCTACAAAATTTGTTGATATAAAACCTAATTTAGTAGACGTAACTGTTACAAGTTCACCTGCTTTGCTTAATTTAGAATTCAATCAAAAACCTGTTGTCGCGCCATCAACCAAACAAGTTGTGGCAAATGCAAAACTGCAAACGCTTAATGCGCCAACAACACAATATGCCGGCAACATTAGATATGATTTTGATCATTGGAGTCAGGGCGGAACTGTAAACCAGACTTTTCAGGCGCCGGT
This sequence comes from Flavobacterium sp. N1736, assembly GCF_025947065.1. Taxonomy (NCBI): domain Bacteria; kingdom Pseudomonadati; phylum Bacteroidota; class Flavobacteriia; order Flavobacteriales; family Flavobacteriaceae; genus Flavobacterium; species Flavobacterium sp. N1736. The sequence goes on along the minus strand of NZ_CP109994.1, from coordinate 965,351 downwards.
AACGGGAACTGTAACTTATACGGCATTTTATACGGCAACTACACTTCCGTCAGCGCCTTATCAGGGATTAATTGCCCAGATTCCCGGAACTATTGAAGCCGAAAACTATGATATTGGACCAAGTGCTTATCTTGACTCAAACGGCGGCGGAGACACTGCTTACAGAGCCGGAGATGGCGTAGGAACTGAAGCCTGCAACGAAGGCGGATTTAATATTTCGTACGTTGCAAAAAACGAATGGCTTAAATACACTGCAAAAGTTAATACAACAGGCAATTATGATATTAAACTGCGCGTTGCAACACCTTATAATAATAAAGCCGTACATATTGAAGTTGACGGCGTAAATGTTTCTGGCAGATTTGCAATCCCGAATACAACCGGTTTTCAGGCGTGGCAAACGGCTACAATACCAAATATTCCGTTAACGCAAGGTGTTCATGTTATTACACTTTGGTTTGACGAAGCAGATGTTAACGTCAATAAATTGGAGTTTTCGTTATCCGGAAATGCAACAACACCGGTTGCAGATTTTGAGGTAAATCCACAAATGGGTTGTATCAATGCTGCGGTTACTTTTACCTCTGTTTCTATAGGAACAATCGATACATACGTTTGGAATTTTGGCGATGGCGCAACGCCTGCAACTGCAACAGGAGTCGGACCTCATTCTGTACTTTATGGTACTGAAGGTGATAAAATAGTTTCGCTAACGGTAACCAATACAGCTGGAAATAATAAAAAAGAAGTTGTTTATATGGTTCATAACTGTAATCTTGGAGTTGAAATTCCGAATCAGGATTCGAACAAAGTAATCGTGTATCCAAATCCATCTTCGGGAGTTTATCATCTTTCAAAAGAAATGAACTGGAAAATTTATTCTCCTTTAGGAACTAAAATTAAAGAAGGAACAGGAAATCTGATTAATATATCGGAACATGCTTCGGGAATATATTTCATCAAAAATAACGAGAACAGTAAAGCGATTCAAATTATAAAACAGTAAATATTTTTCAATAAAAAACAATTACGGAGCAAAGAAAATATCTTTTTTGCTCCGTTTTTTTTAACTACAAAAAAGAGAATTTAATATCTTTACTATATGATAGAAATAGGAATAGACAGTTTTGCCTCGGCAATGTATGGCGACAATAATGCGCTAAGTAGTGTTGACGCTATGGAGCAATTGCTTCAAAGAATTGAGCTTGCCGATCAGGTTGGCCTTGATGTTTTTGGAATTGGAGAACATCATAAAAAAGAATTTTTAGATTCGGCTACAGCGGTAATATTGAGTGCGGCTGCTTCACGAACAAAAAATATACGATTAGTGAGCGCGGTAAGTGTTTTAAGCGCTGCAGATCCGGTTAGGGTTTATCAGAGTTTTGCCACTTTAGATTTAGTTTCAAAAGGAAGAGCCGAGATTGTTGTTGGACGTGGTTCTTCGATTGAAGCTTATCCCCTTTTCGGATTTAACCTGAATGATTATGACGAACTTTTTAAGGAAAAATTAGAGCTGTTATTGCAAATTCGAGATAATGAATTTGTAACATGGTCAGGAAAATTTCGTCCGGCAATCAATAATCTGCCCGTTTACCCGAGAGCAATACAGGAAAAATTACCTGTTTGGCTGGGCGTTGGCGGAACTCCGGAATCTTTTATTCGTGCGGGATCGCTTGGTTTGCCTTTAATGGTTGCCGTAATTGGCGGACAAACTTACCGTTTTCGTCCGTTAATTGATTTATATCGTGAAGCCGGAAAAGCTGCAGGTTTTAAACCCGAAGAATTAAAAGTTGGTTTGCATTCTCCTGGTTATGTTTCAGGAACAACTGAAAAAGCTATCGAAGAATATTATCCGGGTTATGCGGAGCTTTGGACAAAATTAGGCAGAGAACGCGGCTGGCCGCCGGTAACAAAAGACAAATTCGACGGACTTATCGATGATAAAGGCGTTTTAGTTGTGGGAAGTCCGGAGCGTGTTGCCGAGAAAATCCTGAATCATAGTGAATCGCTTGGCGGAATTTCGAGGTTTACGTTTCAAATGGATAATGCCGGACTTACACATAAACAATTGATGAGCGCCATAGAATTCATCGGAACAAAAGTAATTCCTTTAATTCGTAAGGGTTAATCTTATTCCTCATACATTTCCATCCATAAACGGGTTTCTTCAAGATCGAGCTCTTTTTCTATTTTTCTGAAAATTTCCTCATTTACGGAACCCGATTTATGCATTGTTTCTAGTTTTGTGCGTTCAACATTCAGCAAATCGATTTGTAATTTAGTGAAATCATTGAAGATTTCTCCTCCCATTATTTTTCCTTTTCCGAAGAAATTCGCCGGAAGTTCAGTTTTTTGCAAACGATTAAATTTTACCTCATATTTACTTTTAATATTATGAAGCAAATCATCATTTAACAATGAAAAATTATCTTCGATATGCGAAATGGTTTCTGAAACGATGGCATTTCGAATTTGATATTCCTGGGCTAGTATCGAATAACGTTCGATTTTTAGTTTCTTAATAACCCACGGAAGCGTTAATCCCTGAATGACCAAAGTCGATAATATCACGCAAAAAACCAGATAAATAATTAGATTTCTTAGCGGAAATGCTTCATCGCCATTTATCGTTAACGGAAGTGCCAGTGCGGCCGCCATTGATACTACGCCTCGCATTCCCGACCATCCGAAAATAATCATGTTGCGATAATCAAACTCTTCTTTCAACCGTATTTTTTTGGAAAGAAATCTGGGAAGCAATGTTGCGGGAACAATCCATAAAAACCGAACCACAACAACGACCACACTTACCGAAGCGCCCCAAATAAACAATGATATTCCTGAATAATCCCCTATTCCCGAAACAATCTGACGCAACTGAAGTCCGATTAAAATGAATATCAATCCGTTTAAAATATTGGCAAGAACCCTCCAGATCGTATTCGTCACCATTCTGCTTTCGTGCGTAAAAATTGTTCCTGATCTTGCCGAAAGAAATAACCCCGTTGTTACAACCGCTAAAACACCCGAACATTCAAAATGCTCGGCGATTAAATACGATGCAAAAGGTGTAAGAAGTGTCAATGTGGCTTCAATCGCATCATCATAGACAAACTTTTTATGAATAAAATTCATGATATAACCAACCACTAAACCAATTGCAATACCTAATGTAGACATGATAAAGAAGTTCAATCCTGCCTGCCAAAGCACAAAATTACCTGCTGTAATGGCTGCAAGTGCATATTTGTAAGCTACAAGTCCGCTGGCATCGTTCAGTAAACTTTCACCTTCAAGAATCGCAATTAAGCGCGGGTGCAGCCCCAATCCTTTTGTTATGGCTGTCGCCGAAACGGCATCGGGAGGCGAAACAATGGCGCCAAGCAAAAAAGCCAAAGGCCAGGAAATATCGGCAATAAGATAATGCGCTGCTACAGCAACAGAAACTGTGGTAAAAAGAACCAAACCAACAGCAGCAAGTGTTATAGGACGAATGGTTTGCTTAAAGTCAGACCAGCTTGTGTGCCATGCCGCGTGATACAAAAGCGGCGGTAAAAATATAACAAAAACGACTTCGGGGCTTAATGCAACAACCGGAAGTCCTGGAATAATACTAATCGTAACACCGCAAAGAACAAGTACAATAGGAACAGGAAAATTATATTTTTTACTTAAAAGGCTCAGGAATGCAACCCCGAATAATAACATGATGATTACTGTAATATTTTCCATTTTCTAAATTTGCTTTCGTCTGATTTTACAAGTGTACGAATATAATATTTTATGATAATAAATACAGATCAAAAAAAAACGCCTCAATATTGAGGCGTTTTTTAAGTCATGTTTAATTAGTGGTGATCATCGTGGGAATGATTGTCTTTTTTATTCGAATTATTTCCTTTTGAACCTTTCGAATTATGTTTTCCTTTATCGGACTTATTTCCTTTTTCAGGTTTGTTTCCTCTGTTTTTCTGAGGTTTTCCTTTATATCCTTTTGGATAACTGGTAACATGTTTTTGATGATAAGTATAAGGAGCGTCTCCTCTGTAATCATTTAAAACTACTTTGTAACCGCCATAAAGATCATATTGTCTGTATCTTGAAGGCAATCTTCTGTCACGAATCCATTTACCATTATTTTCATAAATATACTGGCTTTGATTAACGTCATAATAGGTATCGATATCAGGCAGGTAATAATATCTACTATCATCATATCCTTCCGGACCCCAGCTTGGCGGTGTACCGATATTTACATTAATTGATACTTGTGCATGTGCAAAAACACTCATCAAGAGTATTAAGGCTAGTCCTAATTTTTTCATTTTTGTGGTATTAAGTATTATTCGATTTGAAACAGATCGAAAGTAGTGCCAATTTTTAAGTTTAAAGCATTCAATATACCGAAACCGCAAAACAATCGACGAGCACTACTTTTTAATCGACCGTATTTCTCCAATTTTTAACCTCTAACTAATTATTTTCTAACTATTCTTTTATTTCCATCCGCCGCCAAGAGCACGGTATAAATTAACCATTGCCTGCAATCTTTGTAAATTATCATTAATACCGCTTAATTGCGCTGCAAGAAGGTTTTGTTCTGATGTTAAAACATCGGTATAATTGGTTGCTGAACTATATTCTAAAAGCTGTTGTGTATAATCAACTGCTTTTTGCAATGATTCAATTTGTTTTGTTCTTGAATCTTGTTTTTCAACCGCCATTTGATATGAATACATTGCATTCGAAACTTCTTGTCCGGCAACTAACAAACTTTGTTGAAAGTTATTCAACGCTTGTAATTGTCTGGATTGTGCAATTGTTAATCTTGCTTTGTTCACGCCCTGATTAAAAAGCGGCTGCGTTAATCCTCCTATTATCGAATAAAAAATAGAATGATCAAAGAAATTTTTCAGTTCCAGATTCGAAAATCCGCCGCTTGCCGTAAGTGTTAAACTTGGATAGAAATACGTTCTTGCAAGGTTTGTATCCTCAAAAGCCGTTCTAAAATTAAACTCAGCCTGACGAACGTCTGGACGGTTTTGTAATAATTGAGACGGTAAACCTATTGCCAGACTTTCGGGAGTTTGCTGTTCGCCCAAAACACCTCTTTCTATTGGTCCCGGAGCTTGTCCTAATAATATATTCAAGGCGTTTTCGGTTTCGCGAATGTCTTGTTTAATATCCGGAATCAATACTTCGGCAGCATAACGATTGGCTTCACTTTGTACAACAGCAGCACCGGTAACAATGGCACCTTCTTTTAAGGCTTTTATTGTTTCTACGTTTTTAACACGGCTTTCTAAAGTTTCCTTTGTAATTTGAAGTGATTTATCATACGATAACAATAAAAAATAATTGTTGGCAATATCAGCAATTAACTGTGTTTGTACGGCTTGTTTGGCAGCATCTGTAGCAAGATAAGTGGCTAAAGCAGCTCTTTTTGTACTGCTCAGTTTTCCCCAGATATCAGCTTCCCACGAAGTGCTTAAACCCAGTTTATACGTTGTTGTTAACGTATTAATGTTAATTCCTGCCGGAAAATTCAATCCTGCTTCTGATTGTTTGGTGCGTGTTACACTGGCATCCAGATTTAAATTTGGATAATAAGCCAATTTGCTTTGACGCAAAGTCGCACGTGCCTGAACAATATTTTCAATTGCATTTTTCAGGTTCAGATTCTGTTCTAAACCTTTCTGAATTAATGCACTTAATTTTGGATCTTTAAAAACACTTTGCCACGGCATATTGGCAACGGTTGCAGAATCGGCAGAAGCCTGATCACGAAACAGCTTATCTGTAGAAAGCGTCGTGGGGCGTTCGTATTTTTTGGTAACGCAGGCACTCAAAAGTGTGGCTGCCATTACCATTAAAATATATTTATTTGAACTATGAGTCATTTTTGTCTTCTTAATTAAATTACTACTCTTTATGAGCTTCTAATAATTGAACTTCTTCTTCTTCATCGTCGTCATCGTCATAACCATCTTTTGCCGGACCACTTATTTTTTCTTGTAAGGTCTGGAAAATGATAAATAATACCGGAATTACGAATACTCCTAAAACGGTTCCAATTAACATTCCTCCAACAGCTCCCGTACCAATCGATTTATTACCAACGGCTCCGGCACCAGTAGCGAACATTAAAGGAACAAGTCCTAAAATAAAGGCGAAAGACGTCATTAAAATTGGTCGTAAACGGGCTACCGCTCCTTCAATTGCAGCTTGCACAATTGGCAAACCTTTTCGTCTTCTGTCTAAAGCAAATTCAACAATCAAAATACCATTTTTCGCCAGTAATCCAATAAGCATGATTAGCGAAATCTGCAGGTAAATATTACTGTTTAATTTGAATATAATCGAGAACAAATAAGCTCCGGCTAATCCAAACGGAATCGAGAATAATACGGCAAAAGGCAAAATATAACTTTCGTATTGTGCACTTAATAAAAAGTAAACAAACACAAGACATAATATAAATATGAAAATAGTTTCACTTCCTGATGCTAATTCCTCACGCGTTAAACCTGAAAATTCATATCCGTAACCTGCAGGTAAATTTTCTGCGGCAACTTCCTGAATTGCTTTAATCGCATCTCCTGAACTAAAGCCCGGATTTGGTGCTCCTGTAATCGAAATAGAAGTAAACAAGTTAAATCTTGAAATAGATTCCGGTCCAAAAACCCTCGTCATTTTTACAAATTCCGTAATGGGCGCCATGTTTCCTGAACTGTTTCTTACGAAAATTTTGTTCAGTCCTTCGGTATTGGTTCTAAATTCCGGAGAAGCCTGAATCATTACACGATATTGTTTTCCGAATTTATTGAAATTAGAAGCATATAAACCTCCGTAATATCCCTGCATCGTAGACAAAATCGAGTTGATAGAAACGCCTGCATCTTTTGCTTTTGCCAAATTGATGTCCATCATATATTGAGGAAAACCAGGATTAAATGGCGTTGTAGCATATTGTATTTCAGGACGTTTTGAAAGTTTCTCCAAAAAGTCAGTATTTACCTTATAGAATTCAGCCGTTGTATGACCTCCTTTATCCTGTAATTGAAATTCGAATCCGCCACTTTGTCCAAATCCCTGAATTGTTGGTGGAGAAATGAAGAAAATATTAGCTTCGCGAATTCCGCTTGTTTTGGCAAAAAGCTGACCAATTACATCATTAACACTTAGATCACGTTTGTCCCACGTTTCCAGTTTTACAATAACCATACTGTACGCACTTCCCGCTCCCGCAGTAAAGTTTTGTCCCACAATACGCAATGTGTTTTTAACTCCCGGAATCGTTTTGGCAATACTGTCGACTTTTTTGGCTATGATATCAGAACGTTCCATCGATGCCGATGGCGGTAAACTAATATTGGCAAAAACAGTTCCCTGATCTTCCGCAGGAACGAAAGCTGACGGCGTGGTTTTCATCATATAAAATAATGCCAGTCCTGCAATTAAAATAGCAGCAAGCACAATCCATTTTTTAACCGAAAGGAAACTAACAGAACGTTTGTAACGCTCGGTTACATTATCAAAAGCGACATTAAATGAGGTATAAAAACGCTGAATAAAACTTTTATGTTTATGATCGTCTGCATGCGGTTTTAAAAGTAAAGCACACAATGCCGGACTTAAAGTCAAGGCGTTAATTGCCGAAAGAATAATCGCAACGGCTAACGTAATACCAAATTGTTTGTAGAAAACCCCTGTAGATCCTGTAATAAAGGTAACAGGAATAAATACCGCAGCCATTACAAGCGTAATCGAAATAATCGCTCCGGAGATTTCATCCATCGCGTCGATTGTTGCTTTTTTGGATGATTTATAACCGTTGTCGAGCTTGGCATGTACCGCCTCGACGACGACAATGGCATCATCGACGACAATACCAATGGCAAGAACCATTGCAAATAGCGTTAATAAGTTAATCGTAAACCCAAATAAATTCAGAAAGAAAAACGTTCCCACAATCGCAACCGGAACCGCAATTGCCGGAATTAATGTTGATCTGAAATCCTGCAGGAAGATAAAAACCACAATAAAAACCAATATAAAAGCTTCGACCAACGTGTGAATTACTTTTTCGATAGAAGCATCAAGATTCTCGTTAACGTCAACAAGAAGTGTGTATTTTACTCCTTTTGGAAAGTTTTTTGCCGCTTCTTCAATCAGTTTTTTAGAATTGTTGATTACATCACGCGCATTAGATCCCGGCGTCTGGCTAATTGCCATCGCTGCAGATTCTACACCGTTTGTTTTAATGGTTGAGGAATAACTTAGAGATCCCAATTCCACTTTTGCTACATCTTTCAATCGCAGCACTTGTCCGTTACCAACAGATTTGATGACAATATCTCCAAATTCCTGAGCACTCGTTAAACGTCCTTTATATTTAATAACGTATTGAAACGCCTGATTTCCGTTTTCACCAAATTTTCCCGGTGCGGCTTCGATATTTTGTTCTGCCAAAGCAGCCGAAATATCACTCGGAATCAGTTTATATTGCTGCATAATATCCGGCTTTAGCCAGATTCTCATCGAATAATCCTTTGCACCAAAAACCGTTACATCTCCTACTCCAACTACACGCTGAATTTGAGGAACAAGATTGATCTTCGCATAATTTTGAAGGAAAGTCTGATCGTAAGCTTTATCATCACTATATAAGGAGAAGATCAATAAGTTACTACTCTGGCTTTTCGTAACTGTTACACCGGCCTGTGTTACCTCTACGGGCAATAAACTGGTGGCTCTCGAAACCCTGTTTTGAACGTTTACCGCTGCTAAATCAGGATTTGTTCCTACTTTAAAGAAGATTTTTATAGATGCGTTTCCGTCGTTTGTTGCTGTAGAAGTCATGTAAGTCATGTTTTCTACACCATTAATTTGTTCTTCGAGAGGAATTACGATACTTTTCAATACCACATCGGCATTGGCACCGGTATAACTCGCTGATACATTTACTGTTGGCGGAGCGATATCGGGATATTGCGCAATAGGAAGCGCAACAAGACCTAAAACACCTAAAATGACGATAATAACTGATATTACAGTCGACAGTACTGGTCGTTGTATAAATATTTTAAACATGTATTTTTATTTTAAGTCTGCGTAAACCGTTTCAGCATTCTGATTTTGAGCCTTGATTTGAGATCCGTCTTTCAGTGAAGCAACTCCTTCCAAAACAATTTCGTCTCCGGCTTTTAAACCGCTTGTTACCACATAATAATTTCCGGCTTTATTGTCTAAAACTGTAATGTTGGTATTTTTTGTTTTCCCGTCTTTTCCAACTGTAACAGCAAAAATTTTGTCCTGCATCTCAAATGTTGCGCTTTGCGGAATTATTAATCCGTCCTTCACTTCATTCGGAATTCGAACTGTTGTACTGCTTCCGCTTCTGATAACGCCTCTTGGATTTGAAAAACGCGCTCTGATGTTTACAGAACCTGTTTCGGTATTAATCAATCCGTTTACGGTTTCGATACGTCCTTTTTCATCATAAGTAGATCCATCAGAAAGTAGTAATGAAACTGCAGGAAATTGTTTGATTTTTTGTGCCAGTGTACCGGAACCCTGCGTAAAGTTTAAAAGCACTTTTTCGTTCATGGCAAAATAAGCATAAACGTTTCCAATACTTGAAACTGTTGTTAAAGGATCTGCTGTATTAGAACTTACCAAACTTCCTAAACGAAACGGAATCGAACCTACAACGCCATCAACTGGACTTGTAACGGTTGTATATCCTAAATTAGTTTTGGCATTGACCAAACTCGCATTGGCCTGAGCCAAAGTTGCCAAAGCCGACTCATAATTATATTGAGCAGATTCTAATTCGTATTTACTGATGATTTCTTTCTCTACAAGCGGCTTTACTTTGTTTACAGCCAATTTTGCTGTACTTACCGCTGCCTGAGCACTTTTTATGCTTGCCGTTGCAGTACGAACCTGTTGTTCATATTCCGGAGCATTGATTTTAAACAAAGGCTGTCCGGCTTTTACTACCGCTCCTTCGTCTACAAAAATCTTATCGATGTAACCTTCTACACGCGGACGGATTTCTATATTTTGCTGTCCTTGAATACTTGCCGGATAATCAGTAAATAAGGTGGCTGATTCTGGCTGTAATGTCAGCGTTTTATATTCTTTAACTTGTGCTGCAGCTGCCGCCTGAGCTGCTTTGTCATCTTTTTTACCACACGAGACGATGATAATAGATGCTGCTAAAAGGCTTAAAAATGATTGCTTATTCATTGGATAAATGTGTGATTTCTAAATTACGATAACAAAATAACTAAATTAAGGTACGTAAAATTTTTGGAATAGACGAAAAGCAAGACACAATCGATAGAGATAAGCTGAGAACCGATGGTTTTTTTTCCGGGTTAAACAAGCGTTTAATTTAAAAACTCATCGGCTCTAATATGGTTTTTAAAGACTGTAAATCTATATTTGGCGATTGCTTCTAAATTGCATTCAAATAAAATGTAATATTGTCAAAAAAAATATAAATTATAATGTGGACAAACATCTTTAGACCCTATATATTTGCAGGATTACACATTCTTGGCTGGTTATTGTTGGGATTTCTAATGCTGTTTTACATTCCTTTAACCTGGAATGTAATTCTGCCTGCTGTTTTTTGGCTTTGGCAGATTATTGTACTGGTTTTACTGATAATTATTTTCTATTCGAATGCCAAAATCATCGTTCCAAAAACCATTATAAAAGACAATATTTCTCCTTTTTTAGTTTGGGCATTCCTCGCAATTGTTGCCATGCAGCTTATCGCTTACTTTTATACTTCGCAGACAGATCTTCATACTAAAATTAGTCTTGTTTTGGGTTTCAAAAAAAACAGGAATCCTTATTTTGACAATTATGCTTTTATGCTGACTTTATTGGTTTTAGGCATCAGTACGAGCTGGGCAATGTTACAGCATTGGCAGAAAGCCGCTCAGCATAAACAAAAACTGGAACAGGACAAAACAATGGCAGAATTGGCGATGCTGAAAGCGCAGATTAATCCGCATTTTTTCTTCAACTCCTTAAATAGCATTTACTCTTTAACGTATACTGATATTGAAGATTCAAGAAATGCATTGCACACGCTGAGCCGAATGATGCGCTATTTACTTTATAGCACGGAAGAAACAACAACTTTGCTTAAAGAAGCCGAATTCATGCGGGATTTTATTGCTTTGATGAAGCTTCGTGCCAACAGCAAACTAACGATTACGACGGATATTCCGGAAAAAATACACGATTATCCAATTGTTCCAATGTTATTATTACCTTTAGTAGAGAATGCTTTTAAACACGGCGTTCATGCAACTGATAAAAGTGAAATACATATTTCGCTCAGACAAAACGGAAGTTTACTTGAATTTGAAGTAGAAAATACGTATTTCGAAAAAGCCCTGACATCAAATGAAGGCGGCATTGGGTTAACAAATACAAAACGCAGGCTTCATTTAATTTATCCGCATAAACATTCACTAATTGCCGGAGTTGCTAAAAACGGTATGTATAATGTAAAACTGCAAATAACTTTAGAATAATGACAATATTGAAATGTATAGCAGTTGATGATGAACCTCTCGCACTAAAATTAGTGCAGACTTTTATCGAGCAAACGCCTTTTTTAGAACTGACTGCGAGCTGCGATAATGCTGTTGAAGCCCTGACTTTAATCAGGGAAAAACAGCCTGATCTTGTTTTTTTAGACATTAATATGCCCAATTTAACGGGAATGGAGCTTGCAAGGCTTTTGCAGGAACAACCCGGACAATTGCCTAAAATTGTTTTTACAACAGCCTATAATCATTATGCTATTGAAGGTTATCGCGTAAATGCCATAGATTATCTCTTAAAACCTTTTAGTTATGAAGAATTTTTGCGTGCTGCAAACAAAGTATTGCAAATTACCGAAGAATCTTCCAATCATTACCAGCCAATTACTGCAGATGATGAATTTATCTTTTTGAAAGTTGAATATCAATGGGTTCGGATTTCTCTTAAAGATATTTCATACATCGAAAGTTTGAAAGATTATGTAAAAGTACATTTCAACGATTCTCAAAAAGCCATTCTTTCGCTCATATCTTTAAAAGCACTCGAAGAAAAATTGCCTTCATCAAAATTTATGAGAGTACATCGTTCTTATATTGTTTGTCTGGAAAAAATAAGTGCTATCAGCAAAAATTCCATTTTTATTGATAAAGCCGAGATAACAGTGGGCGAACAATACAAAGAGACCTTTAAGGCAATTGTTGACAAATGGATTAAATAGATTAAAAAGTACCTGTTATGGAAAAAAGATCAAACAAATATTATCTTACATTAAGCCTGAAACAATACTCAAACGGCGAAACGCATCCCGCAAAAGAACTGGGAATTGAATTTGATAATCATGACGAAATATTTAATATTATCGAAAAAATAAAAGACAAAAATATTTTCGAAAATGAATCAGAAGCAACACAATTTGCACTTGGTTTGAAATTATTCAGCGAAATCAAACTGAAACACCGCAATAATCCTCTTTTTGAAGAACTAAACGATGTGTTTCCTGTTTTTATGAAGAAATTAAAAAGCTTGTAGGTTAAAGTTTGCCACGAATTTCTTAAATTAGTTTCAAAATTAAAGTGATGGAAAAACTAACCAAAGAAGATATTAGTCAGGAAGTATTTGATTTGTATGATGATTATGCGTATAACAAAATCACACTGTCGTGGACAAGAACTATTGATTTTTTCAAGGAAAAATTAAAATAAATACAGAGTTTAGAAAATGAATTCTAAACTCTGTATAAAACTAACCAAAATAAAGTAATAATATCTTATCGGCGTCCTCTAAAACCGCCGCCGCCTCTAAATCCTCCACCGCTAAGACCGCCGCTTCGCTGAAAATTTTGGAAATTTCGTGTTTGCGTTTCGCCTCGATCTCTTGCAAAATCAGAATGGTTAAGACCGTCAATCGTATTGGCACGACCGGCCTCACCAAGTGGTTTATCCGGCGAACCTAAAACCCTGTCCTGTTTTTGATTAAGATTATTGTTTTGAATTCTGTCTCCGGCATTTTGAATTTTATCTCCTGTACCCTTTGTAGAACCTAAAGTTCCTGCCTGAGTCCAGCCCCCGTTTCCGTTGTTGTAATGACTCCAGTTTCCGTTGGCATCTTTTTTATAAATATGACCATCATGTCCGGCATATAAATTATTGTTGGTGTGAATAGTCGTTCCTCCGCCTCTGTGATGTGTGATAACGCCTTCGTTTCCACCGGAAGTTTTATAGCCAACCACACTTCCCTGTCTTGTTGTAACATGTCCTGTTTGCAACCAGTCACGACCATTTGATGCTGCCGAATGTCCCCATTGTGCATACGCGTTATGCCCTTGCGCTGTGGCACCGTAATTTCCTGTCCACGGATTATAGGCATGCGCTACAGTACGCCCTCCGTACCAGCCCTGAACACTTGCTGCGCGACCATATCGTCCTGTTGCAGGATTATACCATGCTGCAGATCCGGCTGATCCATACGGTCCATAAACGGCTCTTCCGGCTGCCCAGCCTCCCGTCCACGGGTTATAAACCGCTCCAACACCATACGTACAAGGCCACGGACGATAAATAGGATACATTGGTCCGTAGTAAAAATACGGCGGATAATAAAACCCGGTTCCGTATGTAAGCACCGCGCCAAACATTGCTCCAACTATAAAAGCACCAAAATAACCTGCCGTTGTACTGCTTTCTACTGTTGTATCTGTTACATTTTGAGTAACATACGTAACATTATAAACCGGTGAACTTGGCGGAATATTATAAATTTCTTTGGGAACTGAATTTGTTACTTTCCAGGGTCCGTTTGGAGTTGTCGACATAAACCAAACTGCCTGAAAGCACAAATAATACATATCGCCCACCTTGATTACTTTTTCCTGCGTATTACTCGCATATTGAAGCGACGTTCCTTCAATTGGCTTAAACTGAGGCGCTCCGTCATAATTTACCTTTGCTTTTGCTTCGGCATCTGCTTTTTTTATGATGGCCGTTGTAGGAACCTGAGCAAGCAATACAGCATCTGAAGCTTCCTGAGTTCCGGGTACTGACGCTAAGACACTTGCGCGAGGAGAATTTTTAGGGATTTTTGCGAAATCTGCAGGTAAACTCGTTGTCGCAAAACTCCACGGTCCGGTTAACTCTTTAGCTTTAAACCATCTGCCTGACAGTAATACATAATATTGTCCGTCTTTTTCATCGGCAAAAACATCATTATCTGTATTATCAATATACATTAATTGGGTTCCGGTAATTTTTACAAATTTTGGAGCACCATTTACTGCTATAAGTTCTGCGGGTTTATTGCTAAAGAAAACCTCTAAATTGACATTTTCTGTTGGCGGCGGCACCATTTTTTTGACTTCATCAAAATTTTGTCCTGATGGCAAATCGCTCATTTCCTTTGGCAGACTTTGTGTTTTAGTCCATTTTCCTTTTAAATCTGTAGCGGTAAGCCATATATTTTCGACCAATAAATAGTATTTTTTGGAGGTTTTATCAAAAAATAAATCCCAATTTGTATTTACAACATAGCTCAGACTTGTTTTTTCAATAGGCGCCAAAACAGGTTCTCCTTCAACAATCAGTAAGATTGACGGATTGGCACTATAAAAAATTTGCGGCGGATCATTTTTAACCGCTACTCCTTTTGGTGGATTATTGGTATGGCGTAAACCTGCCATAATACGGTCTAACGCAATTGGGTTGCCTCCTTTTGGAATCAATTCTTTGAACAATTTCTCCATCTGCGGCTCTGTTTTTTTATCAAGTGCTGGAAATCTCACATCGGTAACTTCTACATTTTTTAAAAAGACATTTCGGGAATCTTTATCGACTAAAGTTGCTGCTTTCATAGAAGCTACGCCCAATACTTCCTTACCGTCTTTGGGCGTTAGAGAAAATGCTATATCTGCAGATATTTCATTAAAGTCCTTCCATTCATCAATTTGAGGCTGATAATAAACCAATTTTGACCCGTTATTTGTAACCTCACGCAGCCAGCCAATATCAGTTGCAGCAATAGAATCTGCTGTTGATGGCTTAACTACGGCTGCAAGTTTATCGTCTTTTTGATCTTTTTTGCAGGAAAACACAATAAAAACAATACTAAATACTACTAGTATAGAAAGTCTCTTTTTCATAATTTAATTGATTATTATACGATTTTACGTTGTTTTTAATCGAATGTATGGGTGCATTATTATTCTTTCCTGATTAGATAAATCAGTATTTCTTCTTCTAATTCTTTAGATAAATTCTCATACTCTAACTTATGCCGAAAATCTTTTTCGAATTTTTTCCTGTATTTTTCAGTATTCATTTTACTATTGCAGTAATCATCACACATCGTTTTGAATTTATCATCTACCAGATATAAAATCTTAACAGATTCTATATATTCGGCAAATTTTGCATTGTACAATTCGTTGGGAAGTGACATATATAATTGTGTATTAAATAATTTAGGTTAAAGTTTAATCCTCAAAACAAATACAAACAGAGTTTAAATCAGTCTATCAAAAACGCTATTATTTTGATAACCACTAAATTATCAATAACTCTTACACAAAATCCTACAAAGAGGTTTCATTCTATAAAATGAAACATCAACTATGCTATTTTGAAACATCAAAAAAGGTGAAAAGGCCTTTTTAAAGACCACAGTGTCATTAAAATATATTTATATTAGCAGTTCCAAAAGACATAAAAAACCCAAATAGCCGTACAATGATAACAGATATTATCGAATTGAATGATTTTATTGTTTTAATTGAACAATCAAACGCATCGAAAACCTTTGTTCAAAAATGCGAGATTGATGGCGATGCCGTGGGATTTGCTTTTTATGGTTCGGGAAATGTCGAATTGGAAATAAAACACAACCACCAAACCAAATATTTAACCAATACAACCGGTTTGGCGATTTGTTTTTTCGGAAATCAGAAGGTAGAATTCGCTCATAAAATAGAACCTGACAAACCTTTGCAATCGATTAGTATATTTTCTAAACTAAAAAATATGCACTTATTATCTCACGCAGAAAAGGAGATTTTCGAGAAACATCTCCCTGATTTATTACATCCAAAAGAGCATTTTGTAAAAGGTCCGTCTTTTTATATGACGCTCGATATGCAGTTAGCCGTTCAAAAAATATTCAATACAACGTATACCGGAAACACGAGATTATTGTTTTTAAAAAGCCAGATAAACGAGCTTCTTTCTCATTTTTACGGACTGCTTTCAAGTGATCAAAAAAGTGATTTTTCGGCGAAAGAGAAAGACAAACTTTATCAGGCAAAAGAAATCGTAACGCACAACTATTCGCAACCGCCGTCTATAACGCAACTCTCTAAAATGGTTGGGCTTAACAGTAACAAGCTGAAAAAGAACTTTAAGGAATTATTTGGTATTCCGGTTTTTAAATATATTCAGGAAGAACGGCTAAACAAGGCTTATGAATTGCTGCAAAATAGCGATAAAACCGTGCAGGAAACAGCTTGGGATGTGGGTTATGAAAGTCTGAGTTCTTTTTCGAATGCGTTCTTTAAAAAGTTTGGAACACGCCCAAATGACGTCAGACAAAAATGCTTTTCAAACAAATCATAATTCTTTTGCAACAAATGATTTGATCTGTTAGTAAACACCTTTGTATCAATATAAACTTTAAAAAATATTGATATGAAAACAACTAAAATTTTAGTTCTTGGAGCTAACGGAAAAACCGGAAAACGTGTTGTTGAACGTTTGCAAAACAATAACAAAGTCGAAATTAGAACGGGTTCCCGCACTGCAGAAATACCTTTTGACTGGGAAAATTCCGAAACATGGAACGCTGTTTTAGATGGAATAAATACTGTTTACATTACTTTTCAACCCGATTTAGCAGTTCCTTCGGCACCAGAAATCATTCAGAAATTTACCTTTTTAGCGACAAAACTTGGCGTGGAAAAGATGGTTTTATTATCCGGACGAGGCGAAAAAGAAGCGCAGGTTTGCGAAGAAATAGTGAAAGCTACAGC
The DNA here is from genome assembly GCF_025947065.1 of Flavobacterium sp. N1736. Taxonomy (NCBI): domain Bacteria; kingdom Pseudomonadati; phylum Bacteroidota; class Flavobacteriia; order Flavobacteriales; family Flavobacteriaceae; genus Flavobacterium; species Flavobacterium sp. N1736. Next base: position 948,268 of record NZ_CP109994.1, on the reverse strand, counting down.
CAAAAACTGGACGATTGTTAGAGCAAGCTGGTTCAATCAGAATTTTAGCGAAAGCTTCTTTTTAGAACCAATTTTAGCCGGTTTTGTTGCCTTGCCAAGAGCAGAAGCACTGGAACCTTTTACAGATGCTAATGATATTGCTGATGTTGTTACAGCATGTCTTTTGAATGCTATTCACAACGGTCAGACGTATGAACTTACGGGTCCGGAATTACTAACTTTTCCCGAAGCGGTCGCCATAATTGCAAAAAACAGCAATAAAGAAATTCAATTTCAGGCATTATCTGTAGAAGAATATACGCAAATGCTACAGGAATATCAGGTTCCTGACGATCATATCTGGCTTATAAAGTATTTGTTTGAGCAGGTTTTAGACGGAAGAAATTCTTCGGTTACAAACGACATTGAAAAGGTTTTGGGAAGAAAACCAACTGACTTTTCTACTTACGCAAAAGAAGCCGCAAAAACCGGAATTTGGAATGGGGTTAACGCCTGAAATTATCGCCATGAAATATCTTCAAATACTATTGCCGGGCGTTTTTATATGGGTTTGTGTGAGTCTTTCTTTCTATATTTTAAGCTTTGTTCCATTAATAAACAATTCATTTAAATCAGAAGCTGTAATAGTAATGATTATGATGGTTTTATATGCAAATGAAATGGCATTAGTTTATTATAAAAACGGAATTAAAATTCACGGTTTGCTGCTTGGAATCATAATGTCAATGACAGCATTGATTTTAGATGCTTTAATAACGGTTCCTTTTATCGAAATTCCGAATGGAAGAACGTATTCCAGCTTTTTCTGCAATCCTGTTCTCTGTATTTTAATAAGTATAAATTTGGTGACGGTTTATTACTTTTGGAGAATAAAAATTAAAACAAAAACATAGATTCTCTCCAAAATTTTTCCTTTAAAAATGATAAAAAAATCCAATTTTAGACAATTGGATTTTTTTTATTTAATACTATATTATTTATTGAGATAACAAACAGTAAAAAACTGGTTTACAATATATTTATAAAAAAGTTACACAAAAGTTACATTAATTGTTTTGACTAAATACCTGTAAATTCCGCTACATTTTGAGTCTGATTTTTTTACTTAAAAACAGATCAGAATCTTAAAATAAACTTCACTTTAAATCTTTGTGTTTTGTACCGAATGTTTGGTAAAAAAATCTAAATTTGGGCACCCCTAATTCATACAAAACATTATGATTTTAAAAAGAAGTTTTATTGGTTTACTGACGTTGTTTGTCGGATTATTTTTTGCACCGCTTTCGTATTCGCAAACGGACACACTAAAAAAGGAAAATCCGAAAAAAGAAACACGTTCAAAATTATTTGAGGAAAGTGCAACAGACAGCGATTATTTAATGGCAATTGAAAAAGCAAGTGCCGTTATGGAAACTGCTTTTAACGATGCTGATTTTGACGGCGCAAGTCATCACTTGTTTGGCGAAATTAAAAGAACGCAAAGCAAACTCGATTTAATTTTAAACAGTCTGAAAGGTGCAAACCCAAATGCGCGTAATCAGCAAATGTATCGCATCGTTCTAAAAGAGATTCAACAGGAACTTGAAGAACAAAACACGGCGATCAATTTAAGAAATCAGAATCTTGAAAAAATCAAGAACCGCTTTATCGAATTGCGCAAGGACAAAACCCTGATGGCGCTTGTAAAAGATACCGTTCGTCGTAAACAGTTTAAACAGGAATTTGCAAATCTTAGAAAAAGATATAAAGCTACGGACAGCCTGATGACTAAAAATCAGGGCATTTTAAACAACAATAAACGATTGACTGTTGAAAGAAAAATTGCCGTATCGAATGCTTTAATCATGGTCGACAATAAACTTGAACAGTCCGGAATTAGCATGCGTAAAAAAGAATATCCTTTTTTGTGGAGCGTAAATGATTCTGTGCCAAAAGAAAAAGTTGCGCAAAATATCGGCGCAAAAGTAATTATTGAAGAAAGTGTTGCGGCTTATTATTTAAGCTATCGCGCCGGCGGATTGATTGCTCTTGCTTTTTTTATGGGAATCCTGGGCTGGTACATTTCGCGTAATTTGAAATACCTGAAAGAAAACGGTCATGCTGAAAGTTTATCGCTTTTTAATTTTAAATATTTAAACCGCGGCGTTATTATTCCGGTTGCCGTAATTGGTTTAAACATTGCCGTTGTAGGCAATTTATACGCTCCGGCGCTGTTTATAGAATTTCTGCACTTGATTTTACTGGGATTAATCACAATACTTTTCAAAAATAAATGGTCGGCAGTTTCAATGCGAAACTGGCTTTTACTTTTAGGATTGTTTTTTATTCTTTGCTTTTTAGATCTATTTATCAGCGTAGGCTTATTTCAACGCTGTTCTTTTATCGTAATTAATATTTTGGCTATCAGATATGGTTTAGTGCAAATTAAGAGCTTAAAAGACCAATTATACATCAAAGGATTTTTTAAATGGGCGACAATTATTTTTATTGGCTTAAATGTGCTTTCGATATTGCATAATATTTTTGGAAGGGTTTCAATTTCAAACATGTTGAGCTTAACTGCTTTTATTTCGCTTACGCAGATTGTAGCGTTGAGCGTTCTTTTGAAAATAATTCTGGAAATTATCATTTTGCAGATTTACACCACAAGAATTAAACGCGGAATCGAAAAGATTTTTGATCACGAACATTTATCTGAAACACTGAAAAAACCGTTTATCATTGTAATTAGCTACATGTGGCTTGTGGTCATTGCTTCAAATTTAAATATTTGGGAGTCGCTGCGTACTTCTTTGGGATCTTTACTGAGCCATCCAAACACGATTGGAAGCATCACTTTTACCCTCGGAAATATTATTTTGTTTTTTATAATTATCTGGGTAGCGCATTTACTGCAAAAATACGTGGCTTACTTTTTTGGTGAAATTGATGATGAAAACGAAGAAAACATCAACAAAAGACAACATTCTAAATTACTGATCACGCGACTTGTTGTTTTAATCATCGGATATCTTTTGGCTGTTGCCGCTTCCGGAATGCCTCTGGATAAATTAAGCATTCTTTTAGGCGCTTTAGGTGTTGGTGTGGGACTTGGACTTCAAAATGTAGTAAACAACTTCGTTTCGGGGATTATTTTGATTTTTGATAAACCAATTCAAATTGGAGATGTTATCGATATCAGTTCTGAATCCGGTCGTGTAAAATCGATGGGATTGCGTACTACAAAAATAAATGCGCCAAATGGTGCCGAAATTATTATTCCGAATGGTAATTTATTATCTCAAAATATTACCAACTGGACTTATACCGATAATTTTAAATTGGTAGATATTTCGATCGAGATTACCGGAGAAACTACTCCAGAAGCGATCAATGAAATTATCAACAAATCTCTGGAAAGTCTTCCGTTGGTGAATAATGAAAAACCTTCGCAAATTTATTATACTTCGATTTCTGATGGAAAATATAAAATCCTGATCAAATTCTGGTGCAGTATTTACCGAACCGAAGAAACAGTGAGTGGGGCGCGTCAGACTTTATACAGCAATTTTAAAGCTAAAGGATTGACTTTTTCAACTTAAAAATAGTTTATGCCACAGATTAAAAGATTAAAAGATTAAAAGATTAAAAGATTAAAAGATTAAAAAAATCTGCCTGATCTAACCGATTTACAAAATCTGCTTAATCTGCAACCCGAGCCATAGCGAACAGGCGAAGCAAATCTGCGAGAAAAATTTTTACACAACGATTTATCATTTTATCAAAAAAGCCGTCAAATTAATTATTGACGGCTTTTTTATTTTTGATAAAATCAATAAGAAATAATATGCAATATAGTTGCGTTAAATCGCTTATATCGTATTAATAAACTGGTTTTCAAACACATGTTAAACAATAGCTTTAATTAGATGTAATCCCTACGGGATATTTTTACTGTGTCTTTCATTGATTCTACCAACATGTAACTCCTAACGGAGTAATAAAAATATCTAGGAGATTATAAGTTGGTAAATTAAAAATATGTCACAATGATTATCATAAATAAAAATCTCGGAGAGATTACATGTTGGTAAAAAACAATTATCCCATATTATTATTTGTCCCGTAGGGACTACACCTTTATCATTAAAATTTTTCAGCAAATTCTTTTGCAAAATCTTCCAATTTAATTTTCCCATCAACCGCAAAATTACTGCTTAAAAAATGTTCTGTAATTTTTCCACTTCTTAAACCAGAACCCATTTCTGTGTACAAACCGGCAATTTCTTCGGGTAAACCTGCTTGCGTCATTCCTTGCAGCGATTGTTCGTCTGTAAATTCAATCCACGGTAAATCTTTTTTCGCGATTGCGGCTCCTAAATTTTTTGCTACATCATTTGGTGTGCGAACATCACTAACAATATAACGAATGTTTTTTCCTGTTGTTTCTTTTTGTAATTCCTGCGCGGCTGCCGCTGCAATATCTTCCGGATGTACAAAAGGCATTTTTGTAGTTGCGGGATAATTGGCTCCCATAATACCTGCCCCTTTTATCATTGCAACATCATTATACAAATTGGTAAAGAAAAAACCGGCACGCAAAAAGGTAACATTTGTATTTTCCAATCCATCGTATATTTTTTCAATTTGGTGAAGTCCGGCGATTGGTCCCGTTCCATTTTGCTTATCGGCACCAATACTGCTTAACATCACAACGCGCTTTACTCCTGCTTTGTTTATTGCTGCTGCAAAAGCTTTACCTGCATTTACAGTATTCGAAATTACATTCGAACCTCCTAAATTTGGTGGCGTCATCGCAAAAAGGGAATCAGCGCCGGCGAAAGTTTCTGCCAAAAAATCGGCATCACTAACAGAACCAATTGCGGCTTTTGCACCCAAATTCTCAATTGCTGTTTTTCTGTCGGCATTACTGCTAATGATTGTAACGGCGTGTCCTGCGGCAATAAGTTCTTTTGCCAATGGTTTACCTATGTTTCCTAAAGAACCTGAAATTATAATTTTCATCTTAATTGTTTTTATATTTACAAGAACAAAGGTATATTTGTACTTACTTTTACACAAGTACTTACCCTAAAGTATGTATCATGACAGCAATTAAAGAATCATCGACTATACAGGAAAACAAGCAATATGCCTTGGATAATTGTCCTGTTACTTATGTAATGGAAAAAATTGGCGGATACTGGAAACCTATTATTCTATATCATTTATCAACTGGTATTATGCGCTACAGCGAATTAAAAAGAACGATTCCGGCTGTGTCCGAAAAAATGCTGATTCAGCATTTAAAACAATTAGAAGCTGATGGTCTTGTGATCAGAGAAGCAAAACCGGTTGTTCCGCCATTTGTAACGTATAGATTAAGTAATGCCGGAAACGGTTTATTGCCCGTTATTCACGCCATGGCGACTTGGGCATTTCAGGAAAAAGACGGCGTTTTTAAAAAGAAATAAAGCAAATTAACGATCCAATATAAATTTAACTACATCAATATTATGGAAAATCAGGGTAAAATTAGAAAAGTAGCCATTGTGGGTTATAACCGAATTCCTTTTGCAAGGGCAAATACTTTTTATTCAGACGTTAGTAATTTACAAATGATGACCGCAACACTCGACGGTCTTGTGGCTAAATACAACCTGAAAGGCGAATTGCTTGGCGAAGTTGCCGGTGGCGCGGTTATTAAACATACAATGGATAATAATTTGATTAGAGAATCTGTGATGAAAACAGCTCTTGATCCTGCTACTCCTGCCTGCGATTTACAACAAGCGTGCGATACCGGTATTGAAAGTGCCATTTATATTGCGAATAAAATTGCTTTGGGTCAAATTGAATCCGGAATTGCGTGCGGTGTCGATTCTATTAGTGATATGCCAATTGCAGTGAGCGAAAATTTGAGAAAGATATTGCTTGGAGCGAGAAAAGCTAAATCGCTTGGCGAAAAAATAAAACTGTTTTTAAAACTAAGACCTAAAGATTTGAGTCCGCTTGTTCCCAGAAATGAAGAAGCACAAACCGGACTTTCGATGGGCGGACATACTGAGATTACGGCAAAATATTATCAGATTCCGAGAGAAGATCAGGATAAACTTGCGCTTCAAAGTCATTTGAATATGGCAAAAGCATACGACGAAGGTTTTTTTGATGATATGATCACGCCTTTTAACGGTCTTGAAAGAGATAATAATCTTAGAAAAGACAGCACGTTAGAAAAACTGGCAAAACTTTCTCCGGCTTTTGATAAAACAAACGGAACGCTTACAGCAGGAAACTCTACTCCACTTACAGATGGCGCTTCGAGTATACTTTTAGCGAGTGAAGAATGGGCAAAAGAACACAACTTACCAATTTTGGCTTATATCACGCATGCGGAAGTTGCAGCAATTGAATATGTAAAAAATCAACAGAATTTATTGCTTGCACCGATATTTGCCGCTACAAGAATGTTGGAAAAAGCAAACATGACTTTGCAGGATTTTGATTTTTATGAAATTCACGAGGCTTTTGCAGCTCAGGTTTTGGCAACTTTAAAAATTTGGGAAAGCCCGGAATTGAGTTTGGGTTTGGGTTTAAAGAAAAATCTTGGCGCCATTGACAGAAGTAAGCTAAATGTAAAAGGAAGCAGTTTGGCGGCAGCGCATCCATTTGCGGCTACAGGCGGAAGAATTATTGGTGTTATGGCAAAACTGCTTAACGAAAAAGGTTCAGGAAAAGGTTTTATCTCTATTTGCGCGGCAGGCGGTCAGGGAATTACAATGATTATTGAGAAGTAATTGTTAATTGTTATTTGTTAATAGTAAATTGTAAATACTTAATGCTTAATGCTTCATGATAATGCGTAATTGTTAATGGTTAATTAAATTGATTTTCATAATTAACCATTAACAATTTATAATTTACAATTAAAACGCATATTCTTCAACGCTTGCTAAGGCTTTTGGTAAAGCAGCTTCGGCAAAATCAGGAATTGCGGTTCCTTCTACACGGAAAACAGTAATATCTGTTATGCCTAAAAAACCAAGTACAGCGCGTAAATAAGGCTCTGAGAAATCATAAGCTTTGTACGGACCATCAGAAAATATAGCGCCTGATGCGATCGCTAAATATACTTTTTTATCGGTTAGTAATCCTTTTGGAGAACCATCAGCATAACTAAACGTTTTGCCTCCTCTGGCAACCTGATCGATCCAGCCTTTTAAAACTGCCGGGATTCCGAAATTGTAAACCGGAACACCAATTACAATAATCTCTGCTGCTAATAAATCATTAATCGCATCATCAGAATATTTAACAGCTTCTTTTTGCTCTGCTGTATGGGTATCTTCGGGTGCATAAAAGGCACCAAAATTTACTTCATCTAAATATGGTGATGGTGCTTTTGAAAGATCAAGTGTCTGCAGTTGAACCGCACCATATACTTTCTCTAATTTTTCGACAACAGCATTTGATAATTTATTACTAAATGAAGTATCGCCTTTGATACTGGCAACTATCTTCAGAACTTTTTTGCTCATGATTAAAATATTAATTTGTTTTACAATACAAACTTATATACATTTACTATCCCTTTTATAGTACTATCCCCAAGGATAGCGCTATCCTTGGGGATAGTAACACCATAAATATGATAAAAAACGAGGAAACAAAAGATTTTGCGCATCGCCCACAAGAGTGCATGGCAGCATTATTACCAGTTAGAGATGCGTTGGAAGTTTTAAGCGGAAGATGGAAATTGCCTATTTTGATCGCTTTATCAAACAGACCAAAACGATTTAAGGAGATTTCGAAAGATATTAACGGAATTACGGATAAAATGCTTTCTAAGGAACTTAAAGATATGGAAGTAAATAAACTTGTAACAAGAACGGTTTACGACACGTTTCCGCCAACGGTTGAATATGCCCGAACAGAACATAGTAAATCGCTTTCGGATGTTATTATGGCATTGAAAGACTGGGGTGAATTACATCGCAAAGAGATTATTGGGAAATAATTATTTCAGGTAATTTTGATTGTGTAGATTGATTGTGTAGAATGGATTAAAATCCATCCCTACAATATAGTTTGTTCCTCCGGAACGCAAAAAATCTTTTTAATCATTTAATCTGTGGCATTTTTTTCACGCAGATAATGCAGATTTGAGCAGATTTAAATTTGAATAATCATCTGCGTATATCTGCTAAAATCTTTTTAAAATCTGCGTGAAATAAACCTTTTAAATCGATTAATCTGTGTCAATTTTTTTCTCGCAGATTAAGCAGATTTAAATTTGAATAATCATCTGCGTATATCGGCTGAAATCTTTTTAAAATCTGCGTGAAAAAAAACCTTTTATCTCTGTGTGTTTAAATTAATCTCTTAATGTGAAAATCCGAATGAAATACTCAGGATTATTATTCCGATGACAATCGCGGTGATGGCAACATACAAATAATCTTTTTCCAGCAGGAAAGAAAACAACGAGAGTAAAACACGAAATACAGGCGTAAGAAATAAAAGTATTACACCAAAAAATATAATCGACTCCCCGCTTCCGCTGATAACGCCGTTATATACAGCCGCAATTACTTCAAAAATATTTCTGTCGTTTTCTTTAAATACCGAATAATCTTCGATGTCGTAACCGTGATGCATTAAATAAACAATTCCACCAATAAACGCTACTGATAACGAAATCCAAACTCCGTAACGCAATAAATTACCTATAATGGTTTGAAAATCTTTTTCTCCAAATTTTTCCTGTGACATACTTTTAGATTTTTCCATTAAGTCCGTTATAAATCATGTTTAATGCCAATACAAAAATCAGGCAGGCAAAAAAGACGCGAAGTTTTTTAGGATTTGTTTTTACTAATATTTTGGCTCCCGCCATTGCCCCAAATAATACACCTATTACAACAGGCATACAAATTCCGGGTTCGATATACCCTTTTTGAATGTAAATAACAGAACTCGCCATTGCGGTAACGCCCATCATAAAATTACTGGTTGTGGTTGAAACTTTAAACGGAATTCGCATAATATTATCCATTGCGATTACTTTAAAAGCTCCTGAACCAATCCCTAATAAACCAGACATCATTCCGGCAAGTCCCATCATACTAAAACCGCCAATTACGTTTTTGGTTCCGTAATGTACTATTTGTCCGTCGTGTGTGGGATATGTTCCCTGCAAATGCAGTTTTTTTGCCAAAGGACTTGATTCTAAAACAATATGTTCTTCTTTTTTTCGCAGGGAATTAATTGCCGAGAAAATTAAGGTTAATCCAAATAAAACAGCGATGAAAGAAGTTGGTGCAATGACAGAAAGTAACGCGCCGCCTACTGCTCCTATTGTTGTGGCAATTTCGAGAAAAATTCCCAAACGCATATTCGTAATTCCTTCTTTTACATAAGCCGCCGCCGATCCTGAAGATGTTGCAATTACCGAAACCAAAGCCGCTCCAATGGCATAATGAATATCGACTCCAAGAACGACTGTTAAAAGCGGTATGATAATGATTCCGCCGCCTAATCCTGATAATGAACCTATAAATCCGGCTAAAAAAGCCCCCAGAAGCATAATCACGGTAAATGTAAGTACTGTCATGTGGTATGTTATTTGGCGACTAATTTACGAATACATATTGGCTATGCAGAATTATATTTTTTCAATCTTATAATAAAATGCTCACAATTTCATGAAACTCATTGTTTTTCAACCAAATAACCATAAACTTAAAAATGCCTTAAAAATTCTTAAAAATGCAAAAAATAGCTTTTTCATTACGAAAATATTGATTTGAATCTCTACTTTACTCAAAATGAAATAAATACTGCATTTTTAATGGCAATAAAATCACAAACCCGATTCAAAAAATTAATTTTAAAAAGCTCTTTTTAATTGTTTTGTATTATTTTTAAGCCGCAAAAAAAAATGCATTATTCTTATAAATCCCAAATTTACAAGACTTTAACTTTAATAATTTTATTTATTGATTCTAAAAACTACGCTTATGGTAATTTTTCTTAAAAGGTTTTATTTATTGTTGTTTTTATTAGTGTCATTTGGTTTGCAGGCACAAACAGAAAATAACAAAGCTTTAATTACTGCTTCTGTTTACAACTCACATTCTTCATTAATATTTAATACTGTTGTAAGCACTTTTGTAAAAAACACTATAATCGCTATTAATCAAAAACAGGATATGCAATTTTATATTGTGATCGTATGTTTATCACTTTTACTTTTGATTACGGGACTTTTATTTCAAACCTATAAAAGTTTAACTGCGCAGCGTTTATTGAACAGTAAACAAGAAGAAGTTAATTCGCAAAAAATAGACAGTATTTTAAAAGAGCAGGAATTAAATCTAATTAAAGCCTGGATTGATGGTCAGGAAAAAGAACGCGAACTTATTTCGCAGGAAATATACAATACGATTGGTCGAAATTTAGCTGCTATAAAATTACAGCTTAATCATTTGAACAACAGCAATTTGAAAAACATTACCAAAATAAACCAACAATTAGAAGAAACATACAAACAGGTTCGAAACTTATCCAATACTTTGGTTCCGAAGAAATTTAGTCCAACGAAGTTTTCCGAAGTTTTAGATTCTTACCTTATTAATTTAAGCGCTGCCAGTCAATTGAATATTTCGTTTCTTGCTTATCCCAAAAAAGAAATTGATACTATAGATGAATCGATTCAGGTTGAAGTTTTCAAAATAGTTCATGATCTTTTAAACAATACGATCAAACACGCAAAAGCTTCTCAAATAGAAATTCAGCTTAACCTTGTCGAAAATGACCTGACGTTTTTATTTAAGGATAATGGTTTAAATTTTAATGCAGCAAACTATATTCAGGGAATCAGTCTGCTTAATCTGGAATCCCGAATTAACAAATTGCGAGGTTCGTTAATTATTGATTCTAAACTAAAAACGGGAACTTTGATTAATATCGAAATTCCAACATCGCTAGTAACAATTGACAGTAAATCTAAATTTACTGTAAAAGGAATCAACTTAAAAAGCCAGCTTGACGAACTCAAAAGCCGATTTTAAATTTTATCCCTTATCAATTCTAAATATCTTTTATTTTTATAACAATCTGTAAATTATGAAATTAAGAACTATTTTTCTGTAAATATTTGCCGGGCTTTGCTGTTACATTTGTATATATTAATTATTTAAACCTTAATATTATGAATACTTTAAGTCACAAAACCAGCAAAAATATATACCGTCAAACGGACAGTCATCATCCACGATTTGCAAAAAATCCAGATGAAGAACAAATTATCAATCAGGACGACGCTGTAACGAATGATGAAGATCAGGAAAATGCAGATGAAAAACTGACTGATTATTATGATGAGGAAGAAAATGATCTCTATGAAGAAGATGAAGAAAAAGACTTGTTTCGCGATGCAGATTTATCAGGAAACGGTAAATTTAGAGTCGACTTCGACTGAAATTATTAAAAGAATAAAAAAACCGTTAGTTTATACTAACGGTTTTTTTTGTTTCAAGTTTCAAGTTTCAGGTTTTCAAACTTGCCTAAAATCTTAAACTATCGTTATTTTGTTTTTTTGTTTGTTTCTTTATAAACCAAATCAGCGACTGCATCAACTGCCTGCAGAATAATTTCTTCGGGATTTCCGTCAAACTTTACTCTTTTTGCAATTTCCTTATCGGGAAAAATAATATGTAAAAAAATAGTTCCCACAGGTTTTGAAGGGCTTTCACTTCCGCCCGGACTTGCTAATCCTGTTAAGGCAACGCAAATATCCGAATTAACAAAACGATGGAAATTCTGCGCCATTAATTTGGTTACAATCGCAGATTCCGGCGTGTATTGTTCGATCGTTCCTTTTGGTATTAAAAGCAAATCTTCTTTCATCGAGGCATGATAACAAACCAAACCGCCAATTAATATCTGACCTGAATTAATTACTGCAGCAAACTCATTGCATAATTTTCCTGCCGATGCACTTTCGACAAAACTTATCGTCCAGTTCTTTTTTATTAGCGCCTGGCAGCACTTTATAACATTTTTGCTTGGCATATATATATATTGAATTATAAGTTTAAATTATTCTCCTGTTTCATCATGCGGCGCATCAACGGGTTTTGATTGTGATGATCCTTTTTGACGTAAATAAATAGATAATACTACGATGGCAAAAACCGAAACGAATTCACTTTGCCAATTCTGAAAAGATTCAAACCAAAATTTTGATGCTCCTAAATATTCAAGAATGTCCACTTTTGGTTTCCCCGAAAGGGTATTAAAAAGATTCTCGTCTTTGAAACTTCCGTATAAATGCAGAAAAAAAGATACTACAAACAACAGCATTAATGAAATAGTAAGCGAGTTTTGGTATAAAAGCAGCCAAAATCCGCCTTTTTTAACAGGCCACGGAGCTGCTTTTCTGGTTGCAGATGGTTCTCTGTCTACTTCTTCATCTGTACCAAAACCTTTCGATTCTGACGAACCTTTTTGTTTCAGGAAAATGGTGAGCCAGACAAATAATCCCATTTGCAAAAATTCACTTTCCCAGTTTTCAAAAGTCGCTTCCAGAAAATGTCCTGATTCAAAATATTCCGATAACTGCACAGCCTGAGCCCCTTTATCAATAAGTTCATTATTGTATTCGTGAAAACCAAAAACAATTTGTCCTATCATGGCTCCCACAAAAAGCAGAAAGAAAACGATGGAAAGACTGTTTTGATATATAAACTTTTTCATTGCTGTTGTGTATTAGTTCTATTAAAGGTTTGCTTCTCTTTCCCAAAAACGGTGTTTTGCTATAGCGTCAATAAACGAAGCTGCGAGGTTTTTATCACCAATTTGATCGCTTACCAAAACGCCAACATCTCTATTATTTGTTCGCTCTGTATCGTTATTATTTACAAACGGAAGTATTTCGATTCCCTGAAGTTCGGCAGCAATAAATTTGCAGTGTTTGTATGAATCAGTAAGAAATTCTTTTACGTCACTGTTGTTTTTTAAGTCTAAAATTCCTTTTCCCGCCGGCACAAATACGGCATCAAAAAGAACCGAAGCTGCGGTAAGATAACTTTGATCGACAGGAATTTCAAGACCTTCTTCTGAAAGTATTACGCCCAAATGCGGTGCAACAATTTTTACTACAGCGCCTGCATCTTTTAGCGCTTGTTTCATGTTTTCTACAGATGCCGCATTAACGCCTTCTGCACATAAAAAAGCGATCTGACGTGTTATAATAGTATCTTTTCCTGTTTCGCTTTTTAAAATACTTAAAGCATCCGATGTATCGATTTGGCTTTTTACAAAAGTCGATTCGTATTTGTTTGGGTCAGAATCTGCGCCTACTCCGTGATTTATTGGTTTTTCAAAATCTTTAGGCGTTTTCAAACCTAAACCTTTTGCTACTTTACTCACCAAAATTGGATCTACACGCAATAACAATCCAAGCATTCTTTCTCGAATGGCAACCGTTTCAACTTTTCCTAATTCAAAAGTCAGCGCTTTAATAATATGTTCCTGTTCTGTATCGGTCTGGCTTTGATAAAAAAGTGTTGCCTGACTAAAATGGTCCGAAAAACTGGCGCTTCGATCGCGTACTTTATGCGCATCGATTCGTTCATTAAAACTGGCAAATCCGCCTTCGTCAATTTTTGCCTGAAACGGACAGCCGCCTCCCAATGAGTTTGGATGATAACTTACTCTGCCTTGCGCAATTTCCTGACGCATGTGTCCGTCGCGCTGGTTATTATGAATAGGCGAAATAGTTCTGTTTATTGGAATTTCATGAAAATTCGGACTTCCTAATCTTGATAATTGAGTATCGGTATACGAAAATAAGCGGCCTTGTAATAAAGGATCATTCGTAAAATCGATGCCGGGAACAACATGTCCGGGATGAAAAGCAACCTGCTCTGTTTCTGCAAAGAAATTATCCGGATTTTTGTTCAATGTCATTTTACCAATTATGGTTACGGGAACAAGTTCTTCGGGCACTAATTTGGTTGGATCGAGCAAATCAAAATCATACTTATGTTCATCGCTTTCGGGAATAATCTGCACGCCTAATTCCCATTCAGGGAAATTTCCTGATTCTATGGCTTCCCATAAATCCTGTTTGTGAAAATCAGAGTTTTTACCGGAGATTTTTTGCGCTTCATCCCATAAAACACTGTGAACGCCTAATTTAGGTTTCCAGTGAAATTTTACAAAATGCGATTCATTCTGTTCATTTACAAAACGAAAAGTATGAACTCCAAATCCTTCCATCATTCGCAGGCTTCTTGGTATGGCGCGATCGCTCATAACCCACATAATCATATGCATAGACTCCGGCATTAGCGAAATAAAATCCCAAAAAGTATCATGCGCAGATGCGGCCTGAGGAATTTCGTTGTGCGGTTCCGGTTTTACAGCGTGTATTAAATCAGGAAACTTCATGGCATCTTGTATAAAAAATACCGGCATATTGTTTCCCACTAAATCAAAAATACCTTCCTGTGTATAAAATTTTACGGCAAATCCGCGAACATCACGTGCTAAATCTGTAGAACCTCTTGAACCCGCAACGGTCGAAAAACGAACAAAAACAGGTGTTTTAATACTCATATCGTTTAAAAAACCTGCCTTCGTATATTTTTGTTGTGGATTATAAAGTTCAAAATAACCGTGTGCTGCAGAACCTCTTGCATGTACAATTCGTTCCGGAATTCGTTCGTGATCAAAACTGGTGATTTTTTCTCTTAGTATAAAATCTTCCAATAATGATGGTCCTCTTTCTCCGGCTTTTAATGAATTGTTATTATCGTTGATTTTAACTCCTTGATTGGTAGTAAGAAACTCGTTTTCGGCGTTTGATTTGTTCAGTTCCAGATCGTTCTGTTTCTCATTGAACTGATCGTGGTTTGGCTTTGAATTTTCCATTTTGATAGTTTTATAATTTGTAAATAGGTTCTAACCATTTTTGGTCAAAAAAGTAGAGAATTGCTAATGATAGCTTTTAAGTCACACAAATTTAGATTACAATAAAAGCAACGGCTTACAAAATTGCAGGCAAAGCTTACATCATTTAAATATTTGATTATCAACACTTATTATTATGCTATCATAGTAATTTAGCGGGTTAATTTTTAATTCAACTGTTAATTATGAAAGTAGAATCTATTTTTATATAAAAAGTAATTGCAATTTCTATAGTAGCTTTGTTTATAACATTTAGAGATAATGAATAAATATTCCTGCAAACTGATATGAAAGATCTTTATCAATTAAAACAATTTCAAATTTTACTTACTATGAAAAATGAAAAAACGAAAAATTACGGTCAGGTTGAACGTAATTTTCACCATGACGAGGATACCATTACAGATTCACATAATGATGCTTCGATAAAAGATTTATTTGATAATGATAAATACGAATATAAAGAAGACGATCTTCAATATAAAGATGAAGAGCTGCATGATGTAAATCATGAAACAAACGATTTTAACCGAAATGAAAATATCCCGAACGAGGAACGTGTCATTGATGAAGATGCATTATCGACAAATGACGATGATGAATTTCATGAAGAAAAGCTGGATGAAGAAGTTGAAAAAGATGGAGATCTTGACAATAATGATGATGAAAAACTAGAAGAAAACGACGAACATTTTCATGAAAAGCATTCGCGAGAATAATTAGAATTCAAAAAAAAATTGTAAATCGAAAGCCGTTATGTTTAATACGTAACGGCTTTTTGTTGTTTGAAATTCTATAATAAAATAAGAAAACTATATAAGCGTAAAAAATGGTGTTATTGTAATTTTAAAAGATTGATTTAAAATAATTTATACAAATACAACAATATGGATATTTCAACTCAAATTGTCTGGCTATTTATTTTAGCTATTCCTGTTTCCTGTATCAGTTGGACAGTAACTCACGAAGAAATTTTTAAAGAACCACGTGAATGGTGCGTTAAAAACTCTCAAAACGGACGGACACTATTAATTAGAAAAGCATTTTATCTTTTTACCTGCGAATATTGTTTTAGTCATTACGTCACTATTTTTTTCCTTATACTTTGCGATTATAAACTTTTAATAAACGACTGGCGCGGTTATCTTATCGCCGGATTTGCTTTGGTTTTTGTTGCCAATGTTTATATGAGTCTTTTTGGTTTATTGAGACAGGCCATTAAAAAAGAAAAGGTAGAAATTAAAAAGATTGAAACGGAAGAAGAGGAACATAAAATCTTGTTTTAAAAAACAAAATATGGGAATTATATAACAAATCGATAAAATTATATAAATAATGAATTATTCTCACTTTTATTTTTGCTTTAATCGAAGTAAATAAAAACCCATAAATCAAACAGTATGAAACATTTAAACTTAAAAACTTTAGCATTCATCCTCTTGATTACTTTTATCAGTATTAAATGCAGCGATCATTGTGATGATGAAGATCTAAGAAGAGATCAAAAACAAACATTGGTTGTACAACAAACCGATACGTTGCAGGTTATCAATGATTAAACTAAAAAAAGCCTGTAAATTACAGGCTTTTTTATTTTTGTTTACTTACGGTTTTTTATTTGTATTTGTACCCGTTCCTACACCTCCGTCACTGCCAGATCCGGCACCAGATCCGGGTTTTATGGTATCTCTGCGAGTTGTGGTAGTTTTGGTCGTTGTACTTGTTGATTTTGACTTATTTTTAGGCGTTGGGTCTTTATAAGTCGTTGTTGTCTTTTGTGTTTTCTTATGCACGATTGTATCTGTCGTGCTTTTTGATTGTTTTGCTTTTTTTGGAGTATCCTGCGCCATTGCACTTCCAAAAAACAGCATCAATACACATGTTAAAAATAAATTTTTCATAATATAAAGTTTTAAAATAATTAATAATTTGATTTATAGCAACATACATCATAAAACATTCAGCTGCATATACAAATTTTAAAAAGAAAAATAACTCCTGCTTATATGATGTTTAGTCACATCTTATATGATTACCATATGCAAAACAAACTATCGTTTTTATTGTATCTTTGATTAAGTAATATATATGAAATCATGAGCATTCCTGATACAAAACAGCCCCCAAAAACATTTCAGGACTTTCCCGTAGTTGGTATTGGGGCATCGGCAGGAGGATTAGATGCCTTCAAAAAAATACTTAAAGCAATACCTGAAAATTCAGGAATGGCGTATGTTATCGTGCAGCATTTGTCGCCGGATTATCCAAGCAATTTAACCGAAATATTATCGCAGGAAACCACAACTCCTGTTCATGAAATTGTGAACGATATTAATCTTGCGCCAAATCATATTTATATCATTCCTGAAAGTACTAATTTAATAGCCGAAGACGGCGTTTTAAAACTACACCAAAGAACCCGAAGCGATAAGCAAAACAAAAGCATCGATATTTTTTTTGAATCGCTTGCAGAGGTGCATAAAAGTTTTGCTATTGGCGTTATACTTTCCGGAACTGCTTTTGATGGTACTATCGGATTAAAAAAAATAAAAGAATTTGGCGGTGCCACTATCGCACAAGATCCTGAAACGGCAGCTTTTAAAGGAATGCCGCAAAGTGCAATCGATGCTGATGTTATTGATTATATTCTGGCTCCCGAAGATATTGCTTCAAAATTAGTTCAAATTCGAAAGAGTTATATTAACAATCACGGTTACAGCGAAGAAGAACATATTCCTCAAGATGAAGAAGAAGTGCTGAATCAGATTATAAATCTTGTTTATTTAAGAACCAGCAACGATTTTAGTCATTATAAACAACCTACAATAAGAAGACGTATTGCCCGAAGAATGGTTATCCTGAAAAAAGAAACCATGCAGGATTATTATAATACACTTCGAAATGATAAAAATGAGCAGGATTTACTTTTTAATGATTTCCTGATTCCTGTTACTTATTTTTTTAGAGATGAGAATTTTTTTGAGAGTTTGCCCACTTTGGTTTTTCCTCAATTAATAAACAATATTGTCAATAATAATTTAAGAATCTGGATTGCCGGCTGTGCTTCCGGTGAAGAAGCGTATTCATTGGCGATAAGTCTTCATGAATATTTATCTGAAAAAAACCTTAAAGAAGTAAGAGTCCAGATTTTTGCTTCGGATATATCCGAGAAATCGATCACAAAAGCAAGAGCCGCTTTATATTCTCCTCAGGATGTGCAGCAAATTTCGGATACGAGACTTCATAATTATTTTACAAAAAGAAACGGACATTATCATATCAATAAAGTGATTCGTGATATGTGCATTTTTGCAGTTCACAATTTTATAAAAGATCCGCCTTTTGCGAGAATCGATTTGGTTTCATGCCGAAATGTTTTAATTTATTTTGATCCGTTTTTACAAAAGAAGGTATTAAGTTCTTTTCATTATTCATTAAAAGAGAAAGGCTTTTTGCTTCTTGGAAAATCAGAAAGTATAACCAATGCTGCAAATTTATTTGATACTGTTGGCAAACACGAAAAAATATATGTGCGCAAATTTGCTCCGGTCCGTTATGTACCCGAAGCTTTTAAACCGGCAAATATTAAAGCGCGTGATAAAATTGGTACTTATAATTTAAAAACAATTCCGGAAACTGATTTTAGAAAAGTAGCATCTGATATTTTATTCTCAAAATATACGCCGGCAAGTGTGATCATAGATGAACATTTAGAAATTGTTCATTTTCACGGCGATACAACGCCGTTTTTATTGCCTTCTCCGGGAAAACCAAATTTTAATATTTTAAAAATGGCACGCGAAGGCATTAGCTTTGAACTTCGCAACGCTCTTTTGACAATAAAGAATGAAAAAGAGAATGTTAGCAAAGAGAATATTACCGTGAAGAATCAAAATTATCTGGCTTCATTTGAGATTCTTATGCTTCCTAATGACGAAGATCTTTTGATGGTTCTTTTTCATCAACACCTTTTGCCTGCGCCGGATAATGAAACGAAATCAAGTTCTAAAAGTGCTGATCAAAAGCGAATAAAAGAATTAGAGAAAGAACTGAGCCAGTTGCGCGAAGATATTAAACGTGTAACCGAAGAACAGCAAACCGCTTTTGAAGAACTGCAGACTACGAACGAAGAATTGTTGAGCAGCAGCGAAGAACTTCAGGCAATGAATGAGGAATTAGAAACGTCGACAGAGGAACTGCAATCGAATAATGAAGAATTAGTGTGTGTAAATGATGAACTTTTAGACCGTCAGGAACAGCTTATTTCGACACGTAATTACTCAGAATCAATTGTAAAAACAATTCGAGAGCCTTTGCTTATTATTGATAAGGATTTTAGTGTAAAAAGTGCCAATCCTGCTTTTTATAAATATTTTCAAACTACCGAAGCTGAAACAGAAGGACATTCATTTTTTGAAATTGGAGACTGTCAATGGGATATTCCTGAATTTAAAGATCTGATTTTTAAAATGCTGGGAGAAAAAACAGCCATCGAAGATTATAAAGTTGATACTGTATGTACCAGTATTGGCAAAAAAACCATGATGGTAAATGCCCGCAAAATCCTGAATGCCAAACCCGAAGGAATGATTCTGCTGGCACTTGAAGACATTACAGATTTGGTGACTACGAATGATTTATTAAAAATAAAAAATACCGAATTAGAGAAATACAACGACCAGCTGGAAACTTTTACATCGGCGGCAAGCCACGATTTACAAGAACCATTGCGCAAAATTAATATGTTTTGCAAAAAGGTTTTTAGCGGCGAAAAAAGCTTGTCAGAAAACAGTAAGCATGATCTGGAGCGTGTCTTGTTTTTGGTTAACAATATGAGTCAGTTGGTTACAGATCTTATCAATTATTCGAGAATCAATTTTATTGAAAAAGAATTTAAAAAAACCGACTTAAATTTACTTTTAAAGAAAACTATTGGCGATATGAAGGATGTTATTGCCGAGAAAAAAGCGATTATTAAAGTCGATTCTTTTATGCAAATGGAGGTTATATCGTATCAAATACAACAATTGTTTACTAATTTAATTTCAAATGCTATAAAATATTCCAGGCAAGATGTTGCTCCTGAAATAAAGATAGAAACACAACTGCCTTCATCTGAAGAAATAACTAAGATTGGCGGAAATCCTGAAATCAATTATATCAAAATTTGCGTGAGTGATAACGGTATTGGTTTTGATAGCAGGTACGAAGACAAAATTTTTGAACCTTTCTACAGATTGCATAGTGTAGATGAATATGCCGGCACCGGACTTGGCCTAACGCTGGTTAGGAAAATTGTAGAGAATCATAATGGAATTATAAAAGCATGCAGCAAAATTGGTGAAGGTACAACGATGACAATATACCTTCCGTTAAACTAAGTCTAAGCATAAAAAAGCGGTAAACAATTGTTTACCGCTTTTTTATTAGTTTTTAAGCTCGTCGTTACTAATCTTACTTTTTCCGTATTGCGTTATCGAATGAATTTTACTCCAGTATTCGATTATGTTTTGAATTACGCCTTTAAATTTTTCGTACGTATACGGCCTTACAACATAACTTTGTGTGGGAATTGAATATAAATCAATTACAAAACACTGATTAAAAACGGTTGTAAAAAACAAACACGGACAATTTAATTCTACACTCAAATTTTTATAGGTAATATGGGCGAATTCTTTATCATCCATATGCAGCAATACGATATCGGCAAAAATTAAAAATGCCGAAACGTCATTTGATGTTAAATAATTATAAGCATCGTTCCCGGAATTAAAGCATAAAATTCTATTAGAAATTCCTAATTCAGAGAAAATTTGTGTAAATAATTTACGATCACCCTGATTATTTTCTATAAGTACAATAGGTCCCTTTTTATTCATAATAGTTCCTTTTTTAGTTATAAACAAGATCGAAAACATCATAAATTTTCTGTAAGTTTGTAAACCACGTCTACAGAAATTCTAAAACAAATATTTCGGTTTTTTTGAAATATTCGTTTATAAAATCCTTCCAAAAACTTATATAATTTACATCGAAAGATTTTTGACTATTAACATTACGAATAAATTCTGAATAAAACAGTTACGATTTAAGCTTGAAAATACCACTAAATTCAAGCTGATACACTGATAATTATATAAGTACAAAATTTAATTCTATAAAGAAAAAACGGGCTCTTGGTTTTAATTTTGGAAATACTAAAATATTAAATCAATAGGTCATGGTTGAAAAGAATTATGATCCGGATAATGATAATTGCCCGGAAAAAGAAACAGTAGAAAATCTTCATAAATCCAAACTGAATACTGACAAGAATAAAAATACTCAAACAGTAGAAGAGTTTATAAACGATAGTTCAAATCGCATTGCAAAAGACAAAAACGATTTGAAGGATACTGAAAATTCAAAAGATAAAAAAGACAAATAGATTTAGAAGATTATAATAACAATCTGATGAAAAGCATCAGAACCTTTACAAATGTCAAATTAAAATTAAAAATTAAAATCATGGAAAATTTAAATTTCATTAATCCATTATTACACGGGATTGTTCCTGAAGAAATAGAAAACAAAGTATTAAACTTCTCCTCTAAGCAATTGGTTTGCGCAGGCGTTGGTACATTAATTGCCGGAGCTTTACTTAAAAAAGCCGGACATCAAAAAACCGGAGCTATGATTGCAGGTTTGGCGTTGCCTATTCTTGCGACTGCGGTTTACAAAAAAGTTTCACAAAAAGCAAAAGATAAAAAAGCGAATTCTGATACAGAACATGAATCTGTTACAGAACATGCATAATATAAAATGGTGTACTTCCTGATATCACTTCTGTTTTTAGTTATTTAAACTAAATAGCAGATTGACAACTGGGAAGTACATTATTTTTTTACAATTTAAATCCTAAAATTCCCTATATGAATCTATAAATACTTTCTTATATGTCACTTTCCAAATACAACCAAAAACGTAATTTTAAGCAAACCGAAGAACCAAAAGGCACGATTGGCAAATCTGAAAAAGATCTGATATTTGTGGTTCAAAAACATGCGGCTTCGCATTTGCATTACGATTTTAGGCTGGAACTTGATGGTGTTCTTAAAAGCTGGGCGGTTCCTAAAGGTCCGTCGATGGATCCTGAGGTGAAACGCCTCGCCATGATGGTTGAGGATCATCCTTATGATTATAAAGATTTTGAAGGCTCAATTCCCGAAGGAAATTATGGCGCCGGAAATGTTATTGTTTGGGATAACGGAACGTATACAACCGCCGATGAAACTTCAACATCGGCTAAAAAAACTCTAAAAGCAGATTTAAATAAAGGTCATTTGAGTTTTATCCTGAACGGAGAAAAACTTAAAGGTGAATTTTCGTTGGTAAAATTGCACGGCAAACAGGAAAACGCCTGGTTACTGATTAAGAAAAAAGACAAATTTGCTACGGACGATGATATTTTGAAAAAAGACAAATCAGTGCTTTCTAATAAAACCTTAGAATCGTTAGAAAAAAAAACGGAAGCAGCGAAAAAATCGGAAAGTAAAACCAACACTGTTTCCAAAGAAAATAGTGAGCAAAAAAATACTGCAACTACTTCTCAAAAAAAAGAAAATATAGATTTTATTGCGCCAATGCTTGCTACTATTGTCGATAAACCATTTGATGATCCTGATTGGGTTTTTGAAAATAAATACGATGGTTACCGTGCAGTTGCCACTATTAATGCAGATGAAGCTCATTTATATAGCCGAAACAGGATTTCGTTTGATACCAATTTTAAGCCTGTTCTCGATGAACTTAAAAAAATAAATCACGAAGTAATTTTAGATGGCGAAGTTGTGGTAGAAAACAGCTCCGGAAAAGCTAATTTTCAATTGCTTCAAAATTATCTTAAAACCGGTGAAGGAACTTTAAAATATTATGTTTTTGATATTTTAAACCTCGATGGTTTTTCTACTGCAAATTTGACTTTACTGGAACGTAAGGAACTTTTAAAAATACTGTTGGACAAATACTCTTTTTCAAACATTCATTATTCTGAACATACAGTTGGCGATGGCATTAAAAGCCTTGAAATTGCCGCAAAAGATAAAAGCGAAGGTATTATCGCCAAAAAAGCTGACAGCACTTATTTGGTTGGAAAAAGAAGTACCAACTGGCTTAAAATAAAAATAGTACAACAGGAAGAAGCAGTTATTATTGGAATTACTGAACCCAAAAATTCCCGTAACTATTTTGGCGCCATATTATTAGGTCAGTATTATGGAAAAAGACTGGAATATATTGGCAAATGCGGCACCGGTTTTACTGAAGATGTATTGAAGGATTTGTACACGAAATTTAAACCGTATTTTATAAAAGAATCGCCTGTAACGCCAAAAGTAAAACTCAGGGACACTATACAATGGTTAAAACCAAAGTTTGTGTGCCAGGTAAAATTTACGGAATGGACGGAAGATATGCGACTGAGACATCCGGTTTATCTGGGTTTGAGAGTGGATAAAAAAGCAACAGAAGTTTTTTTGACTTCAAAAAGTAACAATACTTTAAATGAAAAAGTCATGGATACAAAAATGGATACAAAAGAAGATTCTGAAAAATCTCAAAAAGATTATGATTTAAAAGTAGGGACAAAAACATTGCATCTTACCAATCAAAACAAGATTTATTTTCCTGCAGACGATATTACTAAAGGCGAAATTGTGCAATATTACAATGAAGTTGCTGATTTGATTCTTCCGTATTTAAAAGATCGTCCGCAATCTATGAACCGATTTCCTAATGGAATTGACGGACCAAGTTTTTACCAAAAAGATGTAGATGAAGATAAAATTCCGAAATGGATAAAAACAAAAAAAATCTATTCAGAATCAAACGATGAACATTTAAATTACCTGATTTGCAACGATAAAGCGACTTTACTTTATATGGCAAATTTGGGCTGTATCGATATTAATCCGTGGAATTCGACTATAAAACATATCGAAAATCCGGATTGGCTGGTTATCGATATTGATCCGTCAAATAAAAATTTTGAAGAAGTCGTGCAAACTGCTTTAACGGTAAAAGAAGTAATGGACGAACTTGAAACGGAATGTTATTGTAAAACATCCGGCGCTTCCGGATTACATGTTTATATTCCGCTTGGCGCTAAATACGATTATGATTCGATAAAAATTTTAGCGGAATTAATCGCAACAGAAATTCAAAAACGTTTGCCTGAAATAACTTCTCTTGAAAGAAGCATCAAAAAAAGAAATAATAAAATTTACGTCGATTATCTCCAAAACCGACGCGGACAAACTCTGGCCGCGCCCTACTCTGTTCGTCCCGTTCCCGGTGCGCAGGTTTCGACACCGCTGGAATGGAGCGAAGTACATGCAAAACTGCATCCGTCGCAATTTACCATCAAAAACGTATTACAGCGATTTGAGAAAAAAGGCGATTTATGGAGCCCAATTTTAGGCAAAGGCGCTAATATTAAAAAGATTATGCATAAACTGGAGAGTAAGTGACGGTTTTCAGTTTACAGTTTACAGTTTACAGTCTCAGTTATCAGTTTACAGTCTCAGTTATTATTAGTCTCAGTTATCAGTTTGCAGTCGCTGTAAACTGTAAACTATAGTCCATAAACTGATTACTGTAAACCGATTACTGTAAACTGAGACTGTAAACTGCGACTATGAAGATTTCTTCTTATCAAGGCTCGCTTTTAACATGCTTAATAAATCGTCGCTTTGTTTATGGACAACTTCTAATTTTGGTGCTTTGGTTTGTTTTTTGCCTTTGGCTTTTTGTTTGATTATTTTTAAAAGCTTATCGGTGTATTCGTCTTTATAGGCGCTAATATCAAACTTTTCTGTTAGTTGTTCGATCAGTTTATTTGCCATATCCATTTCTTTAGAAGTCTTTTTAGAAATAGCAGGAAGTTTAAGTTCAGTCGTATCTCTGATTTCCTGTTCGAAGCGAATTCTGTTTAAAAGAATTAGGTTTTTATATGGTTTTAAAATCGCAAGACTTTCTTTGTTTCTCAAAACAAAACTCGTCACTCCTACTTTACCCGTAAATTCGAGTGCATCACGAAGCAAACCATACGCATTCATGGCACCTTTATCAGGTTCAAGAAAATACGGCTGTTCGTAATATATACTTTCGATTTCTTTTTCGTAGGCAAAACTCTGAATGTCTATCGTTTTGGTTTTAACGGCATCGGCTGCTTCAAAATCTTCATCTTCGACAATTACATATTTATCATCGATTTTGTAGCCTTTTACAATATCGGCAAATGTTACTTCTTTGCCTGTTTTTTCGTTTACACGTTTGAATTTTATATTCGAATGATCTTTTTCGTCCAGCATATCCATGTCAAGACTACTTTCCTGCACGGCAGAAAACATTTTTATGGGAATATTGATTAACCCAAAACTTATTGAACCTGTCCATATTGCCCTCATAATTCGTCAGTTTTATTTCCTATTGATGTTCCTGCAAGGTTTTCAAAACCTTGTAGGTATATTTTACCCGTTTAAGAGTTATGATTTTACTCGTTTAAGAATTTAAACCTACAAGGTTTTGAAAACCTTGCAGGATAGAATTTTATTTTAGAATCAAAAGTCAACAGTTCAACAATCTAAAATCTAAAATCTAAAATCATAAATCTGAAATCTAAAAATCTATATATTTCCTTCAACCCAATTTAGTGCTTTATTAAATTCTAATTTTTTAAAGCCTTTAAATTCTCCCGGAACGATATAACTGAATCCGTTTGTAAACGAAATAATATCTTCAGAATCTGAAACGATCGCTGCTCTGTTCCATTTTCCTAAATGTTTAAGTCCAATCATCGCATCCTGAAGCCACGCGCCGGCAGTAAAGTTTTCCAGATCTGTATCTAAAACCAATAAAAAATTGATTTCGTTGAGTTGTTTAACTAATTTTTCGACTGCCGGAACTACCACACTTTGAAAATCATCTTTGGTTACTTCTGCCAATGCTCTAAAAGCAACAATATTATCTGTTGTATCAATTTGATGTATCATTTTTATCTTAATTAAATGGTTTATTATTTTTATTCTTCTTTTTGTTACACTCATTCCCGATTAAAAAACGAGTGTTTTTATCACGATCTCAAAAATAATTCACACAACGGTTTTCTCTCTTATATTATCTCTATTAAATCTTACAAAATCTCTATTTATCAACACTTTAACAGAATCTATAGCGCTAAATTTTGATTTTTTCCAGTTAACTTTTTTTTGAAAATCAGCCTAATTTAGTCGCTCTATTAATGATTGAAAAAATGATGACCATGGAAAAAGAAAAACCAAAAAAATTTCCCGAACAAAAACAAAATCTTCCGGGCAACGAACATGAAATGCATCCAAAGCCGGAAATTATTCGGGAGAATTATACAGGAAGCGGAAAACTTTTTGGAAAAGTAGCTTTTATAACCGGAGGCGACAGCGGTATTGGCCGAAGTGTGGCGGTACATTTTGCCAGAGAAGGCGCTAATATTGCGATCGTTTATTTAAAAGAAGATAAAGATGCTCTTGAAACCAAAGCGTTAATCGAAAAAGAAGGTCAGCAATGTTTGATTATCAGCGGGGATTTAAAAGATGAGAAATTCTGTAAATCGGCTGTAAAAAAATGCCATACTACTTTTAAAAAATTAAATATTATAGTGAATAATGCCGCGGTACAATTTCCTCAAACCGAAATGGAAAAAATCACGTCGGTACAACTTCAAAAAACATTCGAAACCAATATTTATCCGTATTTCTATATTACAAAAGCGGCGTTGCCATTTTTGCAGGAAGGCGATACAATTATCAACACAAGCTCTGTAACGGCATATCGCGGCAGCGAACATTTGTTAGATTACGCGAGTACAAAAGGTGCAATTGTCAGTTTTACAAGATCATTGTCGACAATGCTAGCCAAAAAGAAAATACGCGTTAACGGTGTTGCTCCGGGTCCAATATGGACTCCTTTGATCGTGGCGAGTTTCGATAAACTTTCCGACTTCGGAAAAGATAATCCGATGGAAAGAGCCGGACAGCCATCAGAAGTTGCGCCTGCTTATGTTTTTCTTGCCTGCGAAGACAGCAGTTATATTACAGGGCAATTTATACATATTAATGGCGGCGAAATTGTGGGGTAACTGAATGAAAAGTTTGCCGAATTTCTCGAATTTTCCCGAATTACTTTATTTAAAAAAAGCGGATATACTTAGTTTAGTATATCCGCTTTTTTTGTTTGCGACAAACCCGACAGGTTTTAAAAACCTGTCGGGTTTAGGACGTAACGTTAAGCAAGAACTTTTTTTATTTTGATGTGCAGTTTTTGCTTTGGTATTTTCCTTTAATATAATCTGTAAGTGGTCGTAGTGTTTTTTTTGTTTCGGGATGTCTTCCGTTTCCACATGAATTAAAAAAATCAACTTGATTATTGGTTTTTCCATACCATATAATAGATTGTCCATTTGCATACCAAGTCGTTGTATCGCAAACGGGAATCTTTTTAAAATCTAACAAATGAGAATCATATACAATTATTTCATTTGGGTTTCCTTCTATTCCTTCTTTACAATCTACAACTTCATAATGATCTTCGGACCATTGCATGCAACCTTTATTAAAGAATGCCAAGTAGATTGCTGTTCCAATTCCTATCACACCAAAAACAATAGCAACAATTATTATAGTCTGTTTTGATTTTTTAAATAGTCTTAATAATTTTTCAAAAAACTTGGTTTTGCGAGATGGTTTTTCTTGTTCAGTGCTTTTATTTCCTTCATTATCTGAAGGAAGATTTTCTTTTTCAACAGGAGTTTCAACTTCTATATCTTCATCTTCATTAACTTTTTCTAAATCTAAAAAATTATTAATCGCTTCCTCAGGTTTTTGAGAGTCTACTAGTGCATAAAATTTTTGATAAGGTCTTAATTCAAAATCAACCAAAATTGCAGCAAAATTTACAGTATCGAATTTTAATGGTTCTTTTTTTCGTTTCAGGAAAGAACCAACTTTTCTGAATTTATCAGTGTAACCAATAGAAGTATCCTCGTTACTTGGATTAAATTCAGATCCAACAAAATCTCTATAAACATTCAAATCGTCTGTACTAGGATTAGATTTAAAAATCTTCCAGCACAAATCTCTCAAATTTGCTTGTGATGTAGGGTTAAAATAATTAGAATTTACCCCATTTTTTTCTTTTTCAAATTTAATTCTAATCGCTTCTTTATAATGTTCTCGAGTATTGTTAGGCATAAGCTTGTCGGATTTTTTAGGATTTTCTGGTACTTATTAGGGCATGTTCGGATTTCAAAATACTTAATGGGAATTCCCGGAATTCCGTATCAACACAGGCTTATAAACGTATTTCCTTTGTACTCAGATTGAAACTGGTTCTTGTTCGATATCGAATAAAAACAAATGTACAAAACTAGTTCAATTAACAAGTGAGGAAAACCGTAAGGCAGAATCTATCTCGGGAAGTATAAATAAAATTTTACTGTTCTACTCACTTCACTTCCCAACCAAAAACACGCATAGGTATTGTGCCTAAACAAGATTCGGAGCGGTTCCGGACAGCCATACCTATGCTTAATTCTTAAAAATATTATTATGAGACATTTCATTATATTAAGCGCATTCGCTCTTTTGAGCACAACTTTATTTTCTTGTACAGCTGACGAATTCGAAACAGCCGAGACAAAAACTGAGATAAAAAAGGATTCAATTCCTAATGATAGCATACAAGCCAGCGAACCTGACGGACCTGGAGATGATCCGATGCCAATTACTCCACCAAAAAAATAGTGGATAAAATCTTATAATCAACAATTAATTATTAATTTCGGGGGAAAGTAACTATCATGCTACGATCCCCCTTTTTTTGTTTTCTACTTTTTCTCTTTTTACTTTCTTGCAAAGAGGATAAAACCGTAGAAATTCAACCAGATTCACATAAAAAAGAAGCTAAGTTTCTACAGGAAAAAGGCATGACTAATTTTCAAAAAAGCAATTTTAATAGTGCTTTTTACTATTTCAACAAATCGAAAATAGCATTCGAGACTTCAAAAGATAGCGCCAATATTGTTTTCAATTTGATTCAAATGGCCAATATTCAGCAAATAAATGGGGATTATTATGGCAGCAAAGAAACCTTAACAGAAGCGTTGCCTTTTACTAATAAAAATAATGATTATGGTCCTGCAATTAATAATCTTTTTGGAATAGCTGATAAAGAACTTTCTATTTATGATGATGCTATCTATTACTACAATAAGGCTATAAATGATGTTAAAGATGATGTTTTAAAACAATCTCCTTTAAATAATATTGCTGTTGTTTATATCAAACAAAAAAAATACGATAAGGCAATCGAAATATTAGAATCGATTCTTAAATCGGGAAATTTAAATGACCCTAAATTCGTAAAAAATAAAGCTCGGGTTATTGATAATCTGGGTTTTGCCTATTTCAAAAACGGAAATTCTAATAAAGGGCTTCAATTTATGAATGAAAGTCTGCAGTTACGAAACAATGCCGAAGACTTTTACGGAAGCATTGAAAGCCATCTTCATTTAGCAGAATTTTACACAAAAACTGATTCCAAAAAATCAAATGAAAATGCTCAAAAAGCGTATCAAATTGCTACAAAATTTCATAGTGTCGATGAACGTTTAAAAGCGTTGTCTTTTCTAATTTCAAACAATTACAGAAGTACGGAATATGCCCAAAAATATATTTCGCTTAATGACAGTATTATTAAAATCAGAAACAATTTCAAGAATAAATTTGCTAAGATTAAATACGATTCTAAAAAGGAAAAAGACGAAAATCAGAAACTAAAATTAGAACGTGCAGAAAATTTACTGGCGCTTCAAAAAGCTCAATTCCAAAAAATAGTGGGTTTAATTATCTTTGTTTTTCTGTGTATCGGAATTGTGGTTTTAATTCGATTTTATAGAAACAAAAATAGAATTGAAAAACTGGAAGCTTCTTATGAGACTGAAACCAGAATTGCCAAAGATATTCACGATGAATTAGCCAATGATGTTTTTCATGCGATTACTTTTACTCAAACACAATTTTTAACGAAAGAGGATATAAAAGAAACTTTACTTCAAAAACTGGATCATATTTATGCTCGCGTGCGCGGAATTTCAAGAGAAAACAATGATATTCATACGGGAGCCGATTATTCGGAAAATTTAAAAGAAATGCTTTCTACCTATAATAGCCCTACAACAAACGTTATTATAAATGGAATTGAAAAAGTAAACTGGAATGCAATTGATGATCTTAAAAAGGTGGCTATTCACAGAGTTCTACAGGAACTTATGGTAAACATGAAAAAACATAGTGGTGCGCCGTTAGTAGCTTTAAAGTTTGACAGCAACGGAAAAACGGTATTTATTGACTATGCTGATAAAGGAAAAGGCGCTGAAAAAAGTAAAATTATTAAAAATGGTCTGCAGAATATGGAAAACCGTATTCACGCCATAAAAGGATCGATTACTTTTGACACTGAACCTGATAAGGGTTTTAAAGTAAAAATAACGCTGCCTAAATAAAAGCCTATGTTTAAAAAAGTGATTATAGCCGAAGATCTTGATGCAATGAATTTAGGAATTCAACAAGTATTAAAAGATTTAAATATTGAAAATTTTCAACATTCGAAATACTGCGATGAAGCTTTATTAAAAGTCCGAAAAGCAATTCAGGATAATGAACCGTATGATTTATTAATTAGTGATCTTTCATTTAAAACAGATCATCGTGAAGTAAAAATTGCGAATGGCGATGAACTGGTGCAAAAAGTTCGCGAATTACAGCCCAATATTAAAATTATAGCCTACTCTGTAGAAGATAAAAGTTATCGTATAAAATCACTTTTTGATAATGCGGGAGTTGACGCTTTTGTTTTGAAAGGTTTAAATAGTATTGAAGATCTAAAAAAAGCAATCCATTTATTATATACTTCAGATGAAACATTTATCTCTCCGGAAGTTGCTTCTGCCTTACAGGAAAAAAACAATTACGAAATAGATGACCTGGATATCAATATTCTAAAACAACTTTCTTTAGGTATTCTGCAAGACGATATTCCAAAGATTTTTAAAAAATTGGGTATTACACCAAACAGCAAAAGTACTATTGAAAAAAGAATTGCCAAGCTTAAAGATTTTTTTAAAGCGAATAATACGATTCATTTGGTTTCGATTACAAAAGATATGGGGATTATTTAAAAATCTCATTATTCTAATCAATCATTTTAAGCTCCTTCGGGGGCTTTTTTTATTTGTGAAATGTAAAAATTTTAAGCATTATGGTTTTCCGTAAAATACTGGTTTTTAATGGGTATACATTTGAATAATTAAAAATCAAATTAATTAAAAAATGAAGAAACCAATCTTACAAATTATCGCATTATCTAGTATTATAATACTATTTTCTTGTAAAAGAACTACAGAATCAGTTACAGAAGTAGCTGTAGATACAGTAGCTGTAGCTATTGATTCAATTGAACCAAAAGCAAATAACAATTGGGAATATCGTCAATCGATTGATAAAATGACATCAAAAACAACCAAATTTGCACAAATAAGATCTAACGAAAGCTTGCATCTGGAATTTCCGTATGAAGGAGTTAATTATGGGGAATTAACATTAAGAAATAAGGATGGTTTAAATATATATTTAAGTATTGATAAAGGTCAAATAAGCGGAGGTTACGATAATAATTTTATTACAGTTCGTTTTGACGATGAGAAAGCAATAAAATTTAGCTACACTGAACCCCAAGACGGAAGTAGTAATATAATTTTCATCAATAGTGAAGCAAAATTTTTATCAAAGTTAAAAAAATCCAAGAAGGTACTCATCGCATTACCTGTATATCACGATGGAAATCAAATCCTCGAATTTAATACAATAGATTTAAAATGGTGATTTTTTTACAAACTATAAACAAGTCTATTTAAGAATCCATCAAAACCAAATATTATGAAAACAAAACATTATGTTATTTTAGGAATTACTCTATTCATTGCGATTTTAGCATTAACAAATCCTGCTCAGGAAATACATAAAGAGAAAGTCAGAATAAAACTGACTGAATTTTATGAAACGGAAATGGCAAAAGAAGATAATACTGCAACTAATCAGTTTTCTCAAGCTGGAAAATCAATGGGTATGATATTGGCAAAATCAATGATTAATATGGTCATTGATAATGCTATTAGTTCATCTAACTACATTCTTTTTTCAACAACAAACGTTACCTGGGAGGGAAAAACAAAAATTATTGGTATAGGGATTTTAGGAAATGTTTTTCTAACCTCGCAAATAGATGATGCCATTAAAAAATAATATTAAATGCATTAATATCTATACTGATGCCCCCTTTGCTAGTGCGAGCATCCCGCTCTTGCCCATTTCAATGAAAATTTACTTCTCAATACGTTCATGTACTGGAAGCTTGTACTAGCACCCGTAATTTATGAAACTAAATAAAACCTAAATACTATGATAAACGATTTAAAAAGATTCTTAAACGAAGAACAAGATCCAAAAGCTGTTGAAAAGTTATTGGCAAAAGTAACAGGATTATTAACTTCAGGAGAACAAGTAGAATACATTGCTGTACAAAAAAAACCTGTAAATCTATCTCCGGATTGTATCGCCTTAACTAACAAAAGAATAATCTTTTGCAGACCTAAAAACTTAGGGTTATCAATGGATTTTCAGGATTACTCCTGGAAAGATATATTAGATTGTCATATGAAAGAAGGCATAATGGGCGCTACTTTCTCGATGAAAACAATTAAAGGGAATATGAACATGCTTGATTATTTGCCAAAAGCCCAAGCCAGAAAACTATATCAATTTGCACAGCAGAAAGAAGAAGAAATGATTGTTTTCCGACGTGAACACGATCTTGAAAACAAAAGAGCCATTGCCGGTGGAGGAATTACAGTAAACGCAAGTGTGCCAATTCCTCAAAATGTTGAGCAAAAAGAAGATCCTTTGGAAACATTACAAAAACTTAAAAAGTTATTGGATAGCGAAATCATTTCGCAAACAGAATTTGACACTAAAAAAACAGAAATATTATCTAAAATGTAAATTATGAAAAGTAAAACAACAGCAGCCTTTTTGACATTCTTTTTAGGAGGAATTGGAATTCATAAATTCTATCTTGGACAATCAATTCAAGGTATATTTTATCTTTTATTTTGTTGGACTTTTATTCCGGCAATATTAGCATTTTTTCAGTTTTTTGGATTATTATTTATGTCTGATCATGCATTTAATGTGAAATATAATAATGGTTTTTAAATTCTATAAAAGTCGGGTATAATTACTCTTTCGTGAAATTTTTGTTCTAATTACATTTATCAAAAAATGCCCGTGAAATCTAAAATTACAATATTAGCTATTGTGCTTTCCTGTTTAAGTTGTCAAAAAGCAACTCCGCCTCCCAAAATAAACACATTTTACAAAGAGGTAATTACTGCTGATGACCGGAAAGTTATTACGCCCGAAGAAGCAAAAACCTATCACGTTAATACCGATAATAAATACGAATATCGAACGGGAACATCCGGTCGTTATGAATATAATTATGATATTAAAGGCGTGAATATTAAAGGAGATTCCGTTTCTGGAAACATTAATATTGAAGGGAAATACGGCGCCGGAATTTTAATGTTTGATTCTATTGATGACATTGAAATTAAAGCGGAATGGATTGATCACGGAAAACTTAAAGCTGTTGACAAAAATGGAAATGAATATTACTTAAAAGTTGAATAATTGCCTTAACCCCAAATTACTCTAAATGAAATATTTTATAATCCTCCTACTAATTGTTTTGAGTTCATTTTGTCGTGTTGAAACTAAGGTTTATATCTGTGGTCCAACAGGCGCAAAAAAATACCATTATAAAGAACATTGCCGTGGTTTAACTGCCTGCCGACATGAATTAACGCTGGTACCTCTTTCTCAGGCTCAAGGTTATGGATTAACTTTATGCGGCTGGGAAGATTAAACTTTTTAGTATTTAATTTTGATATTCATTTAAAAAGGACAAAAAACCATTTTTTTGTCCTTTTTGCATTCTAATACTTATGTATCTTATTATTTATTAAGCAGTTATTTAAACTTTAAATTTAATATTATTGAAAAAATATTGAAACTGAAAAGAAAATTTATTTAACTTTAACAATAATTAACGCATAATTCTGCTATTAGAATCTAAGAATATTCTAAACTAAACCTAATTATTTCATATTAAGATTACAGCCATTTTTCAAGATTACATTAGTACCTATCATTTTACGCAGTTCTATTAATAACATATAAATAGTTGGTCAATGAAATATAATACACTCATATTTGCCTCTTTTTTACTTTTTAGCATTCAGATTTTTGGTCAGGTTTACACCGAAAAAATAGTTGGTAAAAAAAACGAACAGCTTAAAGACAGTCTTAAAGTAGAGAAATATCCGTATGCTTTACCTATTTGGGGCGAAAAAGTAGCTCAAAAAGGATACAAACTTCCCTACTCTGCCGGGCTTTCTGTTAATTACTTCTGGCAGGAATCTGAGATTGAAATTAATGGTTTAGAAGTTGGTTTTAATAATGGTCCCCAATTTAATTTAGATGAAATTGTACGATTTGATAAATCTACTGTTGAGGCGGGAGCGCTTACGATCAGACCTGATGTCTGGCTGCTTCCTTTTTTAAATGTTTATGGAATTTTAGGCAGAGGTACATCCACAACCAAGATTAATGCGGGAATCTGGATTCCTGATGCTGATAATAACTGGTCGCAAATAGCGAGTTTTAATACAAAAGCAAATTTTGACATCACTACTTTTGGTATTGGATTAACGCCTACTATTGGTATTGGCGGCGGCTGGCTTGCTCTTGATATGAATATGTCCTGGAGCGATGTTAGTGCTTTAGACAAACCTGCTTTTTCGTATGTTTTTGGTCCCCGACTGGGTAAAACTTTTAAATTAAATAAGACGGATGAAAATATTGCCGTTTGGGTTGGTGGTTTTAGAGTGCATATTGCGGGCGATACAGATGGAAATATAAATTTATCTGATGTTTTGGAATTAGACGGCGCTCAGGCAAAAGTGGATAATGGTTTTGAAAAAGTTGCCGAAAACCAGACTAAAGTCGATAACTGGTGGAATGCTTTAACGCCTGCGCAACAAGCTAATCCGGTTAATGCTGCCAAACACAATACGGCTAACAGGGCGCTGGAAACTGCGGGAAATTTTTTAACGACTATTGACGGTGCTTTAAGCACAGCAGATTCTTCAACGGTGCAATATTCGCTTCAAAAAAGACCAAAAGATATGTGGAATTTTATTGTAGGAACTCAATATCAATATAATAAGCATATTATGTTTAGGTTTGAGGCTGGCTTTTTAGGAAGTCGTACGCAATTTTTGGGCGGTCTTCAATATCGTTTTGGACTTTAATCTATTCTTCTTATGAAAAAAGGTTTATTATTACTTATCGCTTTCTTTTGTTTTTCTTCTGCGCAGGCACAAGTTTTAATTTCCCTGATTTTTGGAGATAAACTAAATTCGCCTTTTCTGGAATTTGGTTTGGATGGAGGACTTAATTTTTCGACGATTTCAAATATGGAAACCTCAGGAACGGAAGTGGGTTTTAATCTGGGTTTTTATTTTGATATTCGGTCTAAAAAAAATCCATCGTGGATGATTAATACAGGAGTTATTGTAAAATCGCCAATGGGTGCTCACGGAATGCCGGTGTATTCGTTAAACAATGCCAATTTGGATAATACTTTTGCGGGAGGAAGTGTCGACAGGGAAATTCGGTATTTTAATGTTCCAATTTTAATTAAATATCAGTTTAAGAATAATATTTATCTGAAAACGGGACCGCAATTAGGTCTTTTGGCGAAAGCTTTTGATAAGTTTCATAATGAATATGACAAGGATGATGTGGTTTACAAACACAATATTCGCGATCAGATTCATGTTATTGATGCCGGAATTGCGCTTGGTGCAGGTTATCACATGAAAGTGGGAAATGGCTTAAATATTACGGTTCAGTATTATTACGGATTGGTTCCTGTAATGAAAGGCGATGGCCCAAACCAGTACAATCGTTCTTTGTATGTCACAACCGGAATACCTATTGGAAAGGGAAAAGCGGCTCAAAAACGAGCTGAAAAAGAAGCTGAAATGAATAAGGTTATTCTTCCTGAGGATGAGAAATAGAATTTATTTTTTTTAACACATAGAAACATAGTTTACAAAGTCTAAAAAAAAAGGCGTTTCACTTTCTAAAATGCACATAGCTATGTGAATTGTTTGAAGTGAAACGCCTTTTTTCAAATTTAAAAAATCTATGTTTCTATGTGTTTAAAAATTAAACTCAGCGAATATTAAATAGAAAAAACCTGCTCAAATTAATGAACAGGCTTTTTACTAAAAATAAACTAACACAAAAAACTTAATTATAACCTTGATTTTGTTTGAATAATTTTTGATCTATAACTGTTTGTGGAATTGGAAATACTCTTTTGGATGGTTGAGAAGCTGCTTTTGCAGTTCCGGCTAAATCATATTTTCCAAAACGGATGCTTTCCGGTCTTCTTTGTAATTCCCAGTATAATTCGAAACCTAATTCTTTATATAATTGCTCTGCATCTAAAGCCGTTGTAAGCGCTTTTCCTGGAGCATTTGCAAATAAAGCTTCTCTGGTTCTGCTTGTACGCAATTTGTTTATATCATCTAATGCTAAACCTGCACTTCCTTTTCTAAAATAAGCTTCGGCTCTCATCGCATAAACTCCTCCTAAACGGAACAACGGAATATCAACATTACTGTTACCGTTTCCTCCTTCAGGATCAAATTCATATTTAAAAACACGAGCTCCCTGATTGATTTCGTTTTGAGCAAAAACAGATTCACCAGGTTTTGAAAATGTCAACGATGGTGTAAAATTCATTCTTGTTGTTGTGCTTTTTTCCATATATAATGGAGAAACTTTAATACGATTACCTACCATTTCTAAAGATCCTGAAGGCAATAATATTGGACCATATTGAAGTCCTGCCTGAATTCCTCTATTAAAATGGAACCAAGGTAAGCTGGCACTTTTAGGTACGATATCTGTTGCAGGAACGCTTACATCTGTACCATCATTCATAAACCATGTACCATCAGTATATTGGTAATGTTGTTCAAATCTTGGA
The DNA here is from genome assembly GCF_025947065.1 of Flavobacterium sp. N1736. NCBI lineage: Bacteria > Pseudomonadati > Bacteroidota > Flavobacteriia > Flavobacteriales > Flavobacteriaceae > Flavobacterium > Flavobacterium sp. N1736. The sequence continues at coordinate 911,056 of NZ_CP109994.1, read as the reverse complement.
TCATCATGATTACCATCCCAGGAAGCGTAGAATTCCGGAGTTGTACATGCTGCATTTGTTCCTCTGTTTGCAGCAGATGTTCTTTGGTTACGCTCCATAGAAACATAAGCAAAACTATTAGAACCGTTACGGATATAATCTATCTTTTGAGAAATCGCAAAAATAAGTTCTTTACCATTATTGTTATCTCTTGCAAAGTTTTTGAAAAAATCACTTTCTAAACTAAATTTTCCTGAATCGATTAGTAAAGAGGTATAATAAATAACACGGTCCATATCTGTTCCTGTACTTCCTGTTACTGCCGGTTCATTAAAATTAAAAGCCGATGCTGCATTGTAACGGTCTTTAAATACCGCACGATTCAAATACATGTTCGCTAAAAAAGCATAAGCAGCTTGTTTTGTAAAACGTCCGTGATACGTTCTTTGTGTATTAATGTCAGCCAAATCAGGAATTAAAGCTTCAACGTCAGTGATTAATTTGTCAATTTGTGTATCTGCTTTTAAAATTTGCAAAGGTGCAGCCGTGTTCATTGGATCTCTGTAAGGCGCTTGTCCGTAAAGATCTAACGTTGTATAAGTATAATACGCTAAAAGTGCTTTTGCTTCTGCTAAAAACAATGTTTTTTCAGGAAAAGTATTTTCTTCAGCTGCCTTAATTGCAGTCAAAGAACGAGTAATTCCGTTTGTCAATAAATCCCAGTTACTCACAATAATAGCATTACTTGAAGTCCATGTAAATTCGTGCATATCTCTCCATTTTCCACCATCTCCCCAGTCACTTCCGCGCGTTGGTAAAATAGCTTCATCTGTCGTATATTCCTGCATGGCAAAAACAGCACCGTGATCTGTAAAAGTTCCGTCTCCAAGTCTGTCATAAGCAGCTGCAAGCGAACCCGCAGGATCTGAAACGCTATTTCCTGATTGTTCATCTAAAAGAACTTCATTTAAATCAGTACAGCTGTTTAATAGAAAAATAAAAGAGAATATTGTTAAAATTTTTATGCTAAAAAATGTCTTTGTCTTCATGATTTATAATTTTAAAGTTGCTCCGAAACTGAACGTTCTGGAAGTTGGATAAGCAGCATAATCAATACCAATAGATTGGTTTCCTCCGTTAGATTTTGGACTGTTGATTAATGGGTCAAATCCTGAATAATGAGTAATGGTAACCAGGTTATTTCCTGTTATATAAAGCGTTAATCCGTTTAACCAGCCCACGTTTTTCAAATCAAAATTGTAACCCAAACGAGCTGTATTTAATCTGATAAAATCAGATTTCTCTAAGAAAAGTGTTGATACAATTGGCGAATTTGCCGGGTTTGCACCAGACTCGTAATAATCTGTAGCAACGTTTCTGTCAGATGCAAGATTGTTGATGTTTAACGCATTTAATCCTGTGTTATTCAACAAATAACCTCCTGTTTGACCAATGATTGAGAATGAAAAACTAAAGTTTTTATACGTCATATCACTATTAATTCCGTAGTAAAAAGTTGGCAAAGCGCCTTCGATAATAATTCTGTCACTATTATCAATTTTACCATCATTGTTTTGATCTTTAAAAATATTTGCACCTTTACTATCAAACCCAATATGCTCTAACAAATAAAATGAACCAGCTGAATAACCGCTTCTGTAAATGTTCGCGTTTACTCCGGATTGTCCAGGTCCTGAAATAGTTCCTGTTAAGATTTCTGAAACCGGTAAATCTTCAATTTTATTATTTAATGTTGCTCCGTTTACATCAACATTCCATTTAAAATTTTTAGTGTCAATTAATTTTGAACCTAACATAAACTCAAAACCTTTGTTGATAATTTTTCCCTGACTAATATTTGTCCAAACTGTTGGTGTTGGGCTTAATGGTGGCGAAGGAATGTTTAAGATCGCATCTGTAGTTGTTTTGTTGAAATAATCAAGAGTTCCGTAGAATTTATCATTCCATAAACTAAAATCTAAACCTAAATTGTATTGTGTAACAACTTCCCATTTTAAATCAGGATTTGGTGTTCTTACTACAGAAACTCCGTTTACCAAATTCAAATCATCATATAAATAATAACCGTCCGGACCAGATAAAGAATAACTTGGCTGCGTAATTTTATTCTGAACTTCCTGATTTCCGGTTTGTCCCCAGCTCGCTCTAAGTTTTAAGTTGCTTACAGCCGTTACATTTTCTAAGAAACTTTCTTTAGATATATTCCATCCCAAAGCAAATGAAGGAAAGTATCCGTATTTGTTATTATCACCAAAACGAGTAGAACCGTCAGCTCTCATAGAAGCTGTTAGCAAATATTTATCATTGAAAGTATAATTTAATCTTCCAAAATAAGATTGCAATTCGTTTTCCTGAGCAAATCCTAAAGTTCCTGACTGAATTCCTGCAGAACCGGGATTAATTGATGGTTTTATACCAACTCCTTTATTCGCAATTCCGGTAAGGCTGAAACTAGTACCTGAATTTTCAAATTTTTGATAAGAGAAACCACCTAAAACTTCAAATTTATGTTTATTCAACAACAAATTATAAGTCAGATAATGTTCAATCAAAGAATTTTCAGAATCTAAATTATTTTGAACATATCTACCATTTGCATCGCTTGTTCCTTTTGGATTTAAATCTGTTAAGTTTTGATAAATAGTCGTATTTCTTTCCGCCGTAGAACGATCTACACCAACGTTTAACTTATATTCTAATCCGTCGATGATTCTAAAAGAAGCTTCAAAATTTCCTAAAACCCTCAATGTACGTGTTTGGTCCTCATAAATACTCAATAAATAAGCAGGATTATAATGCGCATTCATATTAAAGTTTGTATACACACCGTTTGCATCAAATACTGATCTTGTTGGGTTTGCCATCAAAGTATGCACGATCAATTGTCCGTTAGAACCACCGTCATCACTTGTAGGAACTCCATCATCTGTAGTTTGACTCGCCGTAAGGTTTACTTTTAATTTTAAACGTTTGTTGTCTAAAAATGATTCAGCAGCATTAATTCTACCCGAAATACGTTTGAAATTACTGTTATGAATAATTCCTTCCTGATCCATTTGTGCAACAGATGCGTAATAATTTCCTGATTCTGTTTGTTTTGCAAAAGACAAAGCATTGTTTGTAGTAACTGCTTTTCTAAAAATCACATCTTGCCAGTCTGTGTTTCCACCATGATCAAAAGCAGGATCTTTAATCGCTTTTCTGTATTCGTCTGCACTTAAAACATCTAATTTATGAGCCACTGTCGAAACTCCCATATAAGAGTCAAAAGTTAAAGTTCCCTCCCCTTTTGATCCTTTTTTAGTCGTAACCAAAACAACTCCGTTAGAACCTCTTGCTCCGTAAATAGCAGCTGCAGAAGCATCTTTTAAAACCGTAATCGATTCGATATCACTTGTATTCAAAAAGTTTAATGGATTTTTTGCAGATGATGCTCCAAAACCAACATTACTTCCCGACGGACTCACGTCATCATTAGACAAAGGCATACCATCAACAACAAACAAAGGCGTACTTCCGCTTCTGATAGATCCAACACCGCGAATTGTAACATTTACACCAGCTCCCGGCTCACCGCTTGTACTAACAACACGAACACCGGCAACTTTTCCCTGAATCAAATTATCTACAGAAATGTTAACTCCTTGTTTAAAATTTGCCGCCTCAAGTTGAGTTACAGCTCCTGTAACATCTTTTTTAGCTTGTTTACCATAACCTACAACCACAACTTCTGTCAGTTCAGAAGTATTTGGCGCTAACTGAATGGTCATGAAATTACTTTGTACACCAACCGTTTTAGTTGTATATCCTAAATATGAAACTTCGATTGTTTTACCTTCAGTAACCGAAAGTTCAAATTCACCGTCAAAATTAGAAACAGTAGCGTTTTTTGTACCGGTTTCTAAAACCGTTACGCCCGGCATTGGCACGCCGTTTTCGTCGATAACTTTTCCTTTAACTTTAATTTTCTCTACTTCTGATGTCGATTTTACAACTGTTTTCTGAATTAAAACTAATTTGCCATTAATGTTATAATTGAAATTAGCTTTTTTAGAAAGATCACTTAAAATTACCGCCACAGATTCATTATTATAATTTACTGTATAGGTTGTATTGTCAGCAATAATAGCTTGTCCGTAACTAAATTTATAGTCCGTTTGTTTGCTCAATTTTGAAAAAATAGAAACTAATGTTGCTTTTTCTATTTTATTTTCTATTTTTGATTTTTTAATGACAGTTGTACTGTAACCGGTTTGTACGGACAGCGACGCCAGAACTAAAAAGAAAATTCCCTTTAGAAGATTTAATTTTTGAAGTTTAAAATACATGATTTAAGTTATTGGTTTTTCGATACTTAATTATTAATCGCAGTTGTTCTCAGCAACTGCTTTTTTTTTGATTTTAGTTCACTTTTACTGTTTCGTCATAAACATTAAATTTTAGGTTTGTGATATAATTTATTTGTTTTAATACGCTTTCAAGCGAAGCATTCTTTTCGATGAATACGGTAACCGGAATATTTAAAACGGCTTTGTTTTCGCATTCAAATGTTACTCCGTATTTATATTGTAAAACGGTAATTACATGTTCAAGAGTTGCTTCATTTAAGGAAATATCGGTGGTGTACCAATTCACTGCTAATTCTTTATTAACAGGAAGTTTGGCTAGTTTTTCACCAGAAAACAATGCTTCTTCATATGGAACTAAATCGACACTTTGACCTTTTGAAGAAACATTTACTTTTCCGGTTACAACAATTACTTCACATTTTGTTTTGGATAACTGAATATGGAAAGAAGTTCCCACAACTCTCGTTTTAATATCGCGCGATGTGATAATAAAAGGATGTTTTTTGTCTTTGGCAACTTCAAAAAAAGCGCTTCCTTTTAATAAAGAAACCTTCCTTTCGCCTTCGTTAAATTTTTCAGGATACTGAAATGATGAGTTTGCTGCCAGATAAATTTTCGAACCATCACTTAATTTGATAGATTTGGGGACATCTGATGTTTTAAATGTTAATTGCTTTTCGGCTGAAAAGCCCGGTTTAAAGAAAAACCCTAAACCAACAAGAAAAAGAATACTGGCAGCGGCCATGTATTTGAAATATGGATTGAACGTTTTCTTCTTCACAATTCGAAGTTGAATTCCTTCATATATATTTTGAGAAACTGTATTAGAATTTCCCATCGAATTTTCATCCCATTTTGAATTTTGATATTCGCTTAAAGCAAAATCATTAAGTAAATTTTCTTCTGCTTCAGATGTTCTGTTTCGGGAGCTTTTATCAATTAGATATTCTAAACTATGTTTGATTCTTTTTATCATAATACTTATTATTACCTATAAGTACAAGAATCATTAAATCGTACTATCCTGAAATATTACGAAACCATTAACACAAAGTTATCTTAAAGCTTTTGTTGTAAAATGATAAATGGAGCAAGCCAGGCAAGGTCTTTCAAGCCTTCACGCAATTGTTTTAGTCCCGAAGAAATTTGATTTTTAACAGTTTGTTTTGAGATTCCCAATTCATCAGCAATTTGATCAATCGTCATATCCTGCATTTTATACATTAATAAAACCTCTTTGCGTTTTTCAGGAAGTTTATCTAATAAGGAATAAAGTAAATCCATTAATTCAGGATCGATTGTCGCAAAATGATCAATTACATAATCTTCAAATTTATCTTCAAGAATCGTTTTGTCGAATTTATTATTTTGATAATGTTTGAAAACCTGATTTTTTACCGCCCTGAACAAATAAGGTTCGATGGCGTTTATTTCGACATCATTTCTTCTTTCCCATAAATCCACAAAAACATCCTGAACAATATTCTGCGCCAAGTCATTATCCTGAGTCATCGTATACGAAAAAGCAGTCAGCTTTTTCCAGTATTGCGTATACGTTTCTTCAAAAATCTCAGGGTTTTTCATTGCTTATTTGGGTAGTATTATATCATGTAAAATAATAAAATGAAATACCATTGTTTTTTTCCTGAACGTTATCTTTAAATTAATAAATCGATTCGTTTGTTTTATTAATACTACTTTTTGATACGAAAAATCATAATCACATTGCGATTTGTTTTTTTTAATCTAACATCAGAACCAAATCCTAATTATACTTTAGTAATCTCAAAAATTGACAAAGTTCACCTGTCTCGTCTCCACTCTTTTTTTATTAATTCCTATTATTTCAATCTATGAAACATATTCTGTTTACATTATTATTTACTATAGCTGTAAGTTACAGTTCAAACGCGCAAAGTGACGATTTAAAAATTAACCAATTGCAGGTTATTGGTTCGCACAATAGTTACAGACACGCCATCGAAACTGATTTGTACAATATTATTCAGGCAAAAGATACTTCCCGTTCATTAAAAGGTTTGCAATACACGCACATTAGCCTTACAGATCAATTAAATAAAGGTTTAAGAAGCCTTGAAATTGATGTTCACGGCGATGCAAAAGGCGGAAAATTTGCACATCCAAAAGGTTTGGATATTGCAAAATCTGAAGAAGCTTACGACCCGAATGGAGAAATGAAAAAACCGGGTTTTAAAGTTTTTCACATGGTCGATATTGATTTTAGAACATCGTGTTATACACTTCAAAGCTGTCTTGCAGAATTAAAAAAATGGTCTGATGCAAATCCTGATCACGTTCCCGTTTTTATTACTTTAGAACCAAAAGATGATGAGAGTTACTTTGGAACAAAATCTGAGGAATATACACCTGAATTATTTGATGCCTTAGATAAAGAACTTCGAAAAGGTTTAGGCAATAAATTAATCACGCCTGATATGGTGCGCGGAAAATACAAAACACTTGAAGAAGCCGTTTTAAACCATAATTGGCCAACGCTTAAAAAAGCAAAAGGAAAATTTTTGTTTATTTTGGATAACAACGGTGCAAAAAGAGATTTATATGCTCAAAATCATCCGTCGTTAAAAGGTCGTGCCATTTTCATCAACGCCGATCCCGGAAAACCCGAAGCCGCAACCTTATTCCGTAATAATTCTGAAGATCCTCAAATTGCAGATTTAGTTAAAAAAGGATACATCATTCGCACCAGAGCAGATTCTGATACTAAAGAAGCACGCAAAAATGATTACTCGCATTTTAATGCCGCAAAAGCCTCTGGAGCACAAGTTATTACTACTGATTATTATTTGCCAAGTACGTTTTTCGATTCGCCTTATCAGATAAAATACGATGACGGAACTTATGTAAGGGTTGATCCTGTTAACGGGCGGGAATAAGTTTTCAGTCTCGGTTTTCAGTCTCAGTCTCAGTCTCAGTCTCAGTTTGCAGTCTTGGTTTTTAGTTTTCAGTGAAATGAGTATAATTTAACCGCAATGATTTTATTTATAAAGCGCGGTCATTGCGAGGAACGAAGCAATCTCACTTGCAATATCAATTAAGAATCTCCGTTCCTTATTATAAAAATTAAAATAACAACAAACCCCGACAGGTTTTAAAAACCTGTCGGGGTTACTGGTGTGGATTTAGCAAGTGGGATTGCTTCGTTCCTCGCAATGACAAAAAGAATAAAATCCGTAAAAATCCGTGTTTTCGCTTTAGCGAATCCGCGTCATCAGCGTACCATTTCTCAATTCAATCTTTTAATTTCTCCCGTTTTCAAATCTACACTAAAATGATCTGCAGGAACTTCGTGCATAAATTTATTGAAGATCACCAGAAAAAGACGCAATTGATTTTGAAAAGGTTTTTCTTTTGAAGTATCGTCTTTATGATTTTCGAAAAACATTTGTGATAAAACTTTGTATTGTGCGGCTCTTTTTTCGCCAACATCAACCAAAGCCAGTTCATCTGCACTGCGAAAACGGTAAAAATCTACCAGAAAATCATAACCTGTCCAGTTAAAATCTGTTTTTTTGAAATTGTTTTGCGCTAAGATTTTGTTTGTTTTCTGCTCGGCTTCTGCCCATTCTTTTTGGGAACTTTCTTTGTTTTTCAGAATAAAATCAAAGTCTTTATCCGATTGAATATTTGCCAGAACCAATAATTCCTGAGCAGAAATATTGAGAAAAAAGTTCTTGAAATCTGAAGGCCAATCGTCAGAAAGAAAACGCAGGCGCACTAATTCTTTCAGGTGAAAATCTGTGAAATCGTGGTAGTTTTTGGTTTCTAAAATGGCTTTGTTCCAAATATCTTTTGTTTTTTGCGATTCTAAAAACTGATATTCCATTTTATACAAGTCAAAAAGTTCATTATATCCTTTTACTTTATCAATCGTAATGGTTTGAATATCTACAAGATTATCTTTTTTAATAGTCAATAGTTTATAAGCAGGAATATACGCCGCCAAAGATGGCGTTTGAATATTGACCAGCGTATTTCCCTTTGCGGTGGTGCGAATTCCGGTATCGTTGATATGCATGTGTCCGCCAAAATGAATTTTTAAGCCTGCATCAGCAAACGTCTGCGCCACTTCTTCAACGGGAACACGGTTTAATTGCCATTTGTTTGGACCAAGTAATTCTTTTATTTCCGCGGAAGCGTCGTCATTAAAATCAATCATGGGGAAATGACTAAAAGCAACTAAAGTTTTACCTTGTTTTTTGGCTTCTGCCGAAATTTGTTCGACCCATTTTATCAGGTGTTTTTTATTCGAAAGCACATTGTTATAACCCGTACTTGCTTCTGAATAATTTGCAGGATCTTTAGGGTCTGCAGTGGCATTTTTCTTGCGTATATACACATTGCCATCAATCGCCATCAGCCAAAGTCCGTCAATCGGTTCAACGACATAACTTACATCGGGAACTTCATAACCCGGCGCCACTTCATAAACTCTGTTTGTTAATTTTGAAACTTCGGTCGCTTTTTCAAAACTATAATTTTCACTGTTATAAGTCGAAAAAGGTGTTGCCCAGTATTTATATTTTTGATCTGGATAAAAACCAAAATTTTTCAGTCCTTCGGTTATTCCTAAATAACCCATTTTAGCAATATCGGCTGTTACAATAACTGGCTGTTCAATATTCAAATTTGGCTTATACATGCCTTCTTTGCTATAAATGGGTTGGCTTTTACCTTCTTTTCCTAAAAAATCTTCTTTGCCGGATTCCTGTGCAAATGGTCCTACGGGATCGTGATTTCCGGTAGTAATGAAAAATTCAATCCCATATTTTTTTCGGTATTGATCGAGAATTTCTTCTAATCCGCGCACATGTATTGGCTGTCCGTCATCTGTATAATCGCCCGGAAGTGCTACAAACTTTATCTTTCGCTTTGCGATATCATCTAAAGCTGCGATAAAAGCAAAATAATTTTCGTTAAAAATTCGGGTCGAATGCAATTGAGAAGCCATCGTTCTCAATAAAGTATATTTTCCTGTTTTGGGATTTAAAACGCCTCGATAATCATTGTCTGAAAATTTTCCGAACAAATCCTGCAAATGCACATCAGATAAAAAAGCTACCTGAACTCCATCGAGTTTGGTTTGTTTTTGTGCCGAAATTGTACCATTACATAGAATTAAAAACAGAATAAATAATGACGAGGTATATTTTTTATAGTAGGTATTTTTTATAAACATAAGTTACTTTTTACAAATGTGTATTTTAATAAAATGTTTGGGACATCTTATAAAACATCTGCAATTTTATCGATTAAAACCCAAAGTTGGTTTACGATATTGTTACGGAATGATAATCTTTGTCATTCTATTGAATACCAAACCCTACAGGTTTTTAAACCTGTAGGGTTTAATGGTTGTTAAACTTTCTCTATAAACTAAAGTTTAATCAAAGTTTTGTCATTTCGAGGCACGAGAAATCACACCAGAAACTCTATAAAGATTGGCGATTTTGTTTGCGGAGTTACGTGTGTGATTTCTCGTGCCTCGAAATGACAAATTGTAATGAATACCAAACCCTACAGGTTTTAAAAACCTGTAGGGTTTAATAAGCCTACTTATCAATTGAAAGAATAAATTTTAAAATCTCTTCATTTTTTAAAATA